>JAHEFD010000141.1 GCA_024640345.1 Woeseiaceae bacterium | reverse complement strand
TTGACTGCCATCGACTATCGCCTATTTCGGTGATAGAAGACGAGCCCAGCCACAATAAACAACACCGCCCCTCCACAAACCTTCAGAACGAACATCTGCGGATTCTCCGATCCGGCTGGTGGAATGATTGCCAATACGACAGAGAGCAATGTCGCTGCAAAACCGAGCCCCGCGAACAACCAGACACCGAACGTTCCGCCTGGCACGAGGTTAACGCCGGCATTGCTGCCATTCGCTTTTTTCCGCAGCACCGGCAGTGCGGCAAACATGTACAGGAACGGCACGAAGTAGAGAATAATGGCCAGGTCCAGCAACATGATGTAAGCCTCCTCGATTGTCGAATCGGCAACGGCCGCAAACATAAGAACGGTTACGATTGCTCCCTGCGAAATCAGGGCAACATGCGGAGTGCCCCATTTCGGATGGGTCCTGCCCAGCGATTCGGGCAAATAACGATCGATGCCAATGACGTACGGAACCCTGGCCACGCCTGATACCCAGGCCCCCAGGCCTCCTGTCGAGCTGATCACAACCAGCAAAGTGCCCAGGAACGCCAGCCCGGGCAGCGAGATACGCTCACCAATTGCCGCGAGTGCCTGCGGGATTCCGCTGATGACATCAACCTGCCCCTCGGGCACGGCAACCATCAAAAGTCCGGTGCCCAAAATATAGATCGACGAAATGACCAGCCCCGATATCACCATTGCCCGCGGTAGCGAACGTGACGGGTCGATTATTTCTCCACCCATCGCCGGCGCCAGCTCCAACCCGGCGAAGGCGAACGTCATGGTGGCGAAGAAAGTCACGGTAGAGAAACTGGTGAAGTTGGGCACCAGTTCAGTTGCAGTAAATCCCGTTGCAGACCCGTATCGTATCCACGCCCATGTGCCGCCCGCGGCGAGGACAATAAAAACTGCGGCGGTCGATATCGCGCCGATATTTTGAATCCACTTGCCGCGTTTAAGCCCGATGACATTGGTGCCGATAACGATCCATAGCAAAGTCAATGAAAACGCAGCGTTGTAGTACGCGCTATCACCCAGGTGTAACCACTCGCTGCCACCGAGAAACAAAAATGCACCGGAAATAAATAACAGCAGACCCGGAAAATAGAAGAGGTTATTGACCCAATAGGTCCACCCGGCTATGAATCCATGCATTTCGCCAAACGCAGATTTACTCCAGAGATAGACGCCACCCTCCCCCGGCAGACGCGAACTGAGTTCCATGACTGTCAGGCCGGAAGGTATAAAAAATATGACAACGGCAAGCAACCAGAGAACGAGGCTGGATGGACCCATCTGCGCTGCAGTTGACAACCATCGGATACCGAGTATTGCGGCGACGTTGAGAAAAACCAGGTCCATAACACCCAGTGTTCGGTGAAGCCCACCGTCATGCCTGCTGCTTTCTGGTTCCATCGCCATACACTCGCCCGCCTGTTATTTTTTTTGTTTCGACTTTCCCGCTCGCGTCACGCTTCGAGCGATGACCTGTCTCTGAAAAGTCTTCCGATTTTCTGCGGTAACATCCCTCTAACGATCGCAGACCTGCGCATGACAGCTATTCGTCACCCTTCCAACCGGTAAATCGCTTTCCCTACCGATCCTGCAGCTTGGCGTCCAGGTCTTTCTTCGCTCTGACCAGGATGGCGAATGAAGCCTGCAAATCCGGGTTTTCGGATATTGCTGAAGAAATCTTGCCTCGCAGTATTTCTTGTTTTTTGTCCAGCTGCGAATTGCTGGCACCGGTACTGCCACCTTCGTTTCCTATCCGGCTACTGTATTGCCTTGCCAGATCTTCCTCGTGATCCCAAAGGAATTCCGCTTTACAGGCGTGCACTTTTCTGCGACTTCCAAGCGATGATTCATACTTGCAAACGACGTCGAATTCGTCGTCCATATTGACTGTATTGAACAGAGCATAGAAATCCTTTTCAGCGTTGTCGAACTCCTTGCGCAGCCGGCTTAGGGATTTTTTCTTATAGCTCGTATCTTCCTTTGCAGTATCGGCAGATGCCGACTCATTGTCCTGAGTGAAAAGTGGCTGGCACATAGCTGCCGGTACGACAGCGAGAGCCAGAGCGACTCCTGAAACAAAAACTCCAACAACCTGAATTTTTCGCAGGGGCATTACATTGACTCCATGATTCGCTAGAGAACCGAATTTTAATCAGCTACAGAGCATACCACCAGGAATTGCCCATATAGCGACAGATTCGCCGTGACATAGGAGTCTTTATAACCGATGTCAGCCTGCTGCTCCACATGGGGTGCGACGTCGGCCGGGGAGCGGGGCATTGAGATATCGAAAGCAGCAAGCTCAGCCGAAGCGCGGAGCCAGCGCCGGAGAAATAATTTATTGCTGGCGCGAGCTAATTAAAAGCCAAATTTGATATTCTGTTTTAGCTGCTACATTAATAATCAATCCCGAAGACAGCGCAAATTACAAATGCCGAATCCAGTGAAAATAAATCGTTCGCAGATTGACCATTTTGCATCCGATGGCGCGGTGCTCATCAAAGGCCTGTTCCGGGACTGGGTGGAAAAGATACGCAGCGGCATCGAACGAAACATGGCTGAACCGGGCCCCTATGCAGCAGAAAACCTGAAGCCGGGTGAACCGGGCCGGTTTTTTGATGACTATTGCAACTGGCGGCGCATCCCGGAATTTGAAGAGGTCATACGGGAATCTGGTGTCGGCCAAATCGCCGCCGAGCTGATGCAGTCCAAACGCGCACAGATATTTCACGACCACGTACTCGTCAAAGAACCGGGAACCTCGAAACCCACGCCGTGGCACCAGGATGCCCCCTATTATTTCGTGGATGGCAAACAAACCATCAGCTTTTGGTCCCCGATGGATCCCGTGAGCGAAGCGACCATAAGATGTGTTGCTGGCTCTCATCACTGGGATAAACCCGTTCTTCCAACCAGGTGGCTCTCGGAAAAGGACTTCTATCCGGACAGGGAATCATACATGCCGGTACCTGACCCCGACTCGGATCCTGTTACTTATCGCGTCCTGGAATGGGCGATGGAACCCGGCGATGCGGTCGCGTTTGACTTCAGGGTTCTCCACGGAGCACGTGGCAATAATTCACGCGTGCGCCGCCGCGCGTTCTCGCTGCGTTTGGTCGGTGACGATGCCCGCTACATTACCCGGCCTGGCCCAACATCTCCGCCCTTTCCCGGACACGGGATGATCGATGGACAGCGCCTCAGGGAGGACTGGTTTCCGACGATTTTCGAAACGCAATGACTCTCATACCTGGTTTTCGATTGGACCGTCTTATGAGTCCACGGTGGACAGCAAACCCTAAACGCCGATTTTCGCGAGCGTATCGATGACCTCTCTCATGAATCGCTCAACGGTCGGATAATCAACCGCAAATCGCGCCTCAAGCAACTTGGCCTGTTCGATAACGGACGATTTGCTCGGTTCCGTCGTGGATTCGTCAAGCAGATCATGAATATTGGAATCCAGTTCGCGAAGGGATGACCGGGTCTCGGCATCCAGTCCCGCCTTCTTCACTTCCTCGTGCAGATTCGCAAGTAGATTTCGTATTTTTGTGTTGCTCATTAAACTAAACTTCCTGAAAAATGTAGTGGCCGAACCGGTTACTGCTTCTTACCCTCGGCCATACGAGAGTAGCACTTAGCATGATCAGATGGCCAACGGCTGGCCCCGGTATGAAATAGTGAACATTGCCGAATAAACCGTCGTCTTTCTGATACCAGGATTGAGACGACAGGCCGCCAAGAACAGCAGATGCCATCATGGCCCGGAATGCGGGCTTCCGGTTGGCTCGTAGCCATCACAGTACAAACTATCGAGCGAGTTCACTGGCCACCTTGTCCGTCCGGTACTTTGCGAACCAGGCAAGGATATTATCGACCTTTGCAATCTGATTCGATGGTCGTGTGGCGATTCCGTGCGACGACTCCGGCACGCGCACCAACGCGCTGTCGATCTTTCTCAGCTTCAGCGCCTGGTAATATTGTTCAGATTCGGGGATAGGCGTGCGGTGGTCCGACTCGCCGGTCATGAGCATCGTCGGCGTGGAAACATTGCCGACCAGCGACAAGGGAGAACGACGCCAGTATTCCTGCGGATCTTCCCACGGGAACTTTTCAAACCAGTAACCTGGAACTGTCGTAGAGATATCGCTGTAAAGCGCTTCGCTGGTCCAGTTGATGACGGGCTTTGCTACCACAGCCGCGGCGAAACGATCCGTCTTGCCGACAATCCATGCGCTCAGCACGCCACCACCGGAACCGCCAGTTACGAAAAGCTGATCCTCGTCGATGTAGCCACGTGCGATGATCGCATCAACACCTGACATCAGGTCGTCGTAATCCTGCCCGGGATAGTTGTGGTGAATCTCATTCGCGAAATCATAACCGTAACTCGTCGAGCCGCGCGGGTTTGTGTAAAGCACCACGTAACCAGCCGCAGCGTACAACTGGTTTTCAACGCTGAAGTGGGGGCCATAAGCCGTGAACGGCCCGCCATGAATTTCAAGAATCAGCGGATACTTTTTGGTCGCATCGAAATCGGGCGGCGTCACAATCCAGCCCTGCACTTCATGGTCGCCAACGGACGATTGCCAGGTGATCTCCTCCACTTTCCCGAGCGTCTTGTGTCCCAGCAAATCGTCATTGAGGCTGGTCAGAATCGAAGGCTCGCTATTGCGGCGACCGGCTGCAACATCGGCGGGCCGGTCCGGCGCACCGGCCGAATAGGCATACGCGCCATTATCCGAAACAGAAAAGCCACCGCTCGTGTAGGGGCGGCTGACACTTGCGCTGCCAATATCGTCGGCAAATGATTCGACGCGGCCATTCATTGCCAGTGATGCAAGATGGCGCTTACCATGGTCGTCATAAAGAATGTAGAGACGACTGGGGCTGCCCGCCCACGCAACATCGGCGACTGATCGATCAAGATCCGTGGTCAATTCTTTGGTCGAGCCATCACTCACGTTCATTACATAGACATTCACATTGTGATAGCCCATTTTCTTATCGTCGTAGCCGAGGTACGCAATCTTCGATCCATCCGGAGAGTACGTTGCCGAGCCGTCCGGGCCAAACCGGTCCGTTAGCTGCGTCATCTCGCCGCTCTCAATGTCAACTGACCACAATTCCGTGTTGCGTCGATTAAACTCCCAATCGTCCTCGCGATTACTCGACATGATGATCGAGCGCCCATCCGGCGACCAGGCCAGCGGACCGTCATGATCGAATTCACCGGACGTCACCTGGCGAGGTGTTCCGCCCTCTGCCGGAATGACGAATACATGCGTGTTGCCGGGCTCCAGGTAGCCTCGACCATCCGCGCGATAGTTGAGCTTGTCGATAACAATAACCGGCGGCGCCCATTCGGCGCCTTCCGGTTTTTCCGGCGGCGTTGCCAGCGTCGGCCCGTCGGCTTTGACATGCGCAGTAAACGCCAGCTGCGATCCATCCGGAGACCACGAGATATCATTTGGCGACGTCGGCAAATTGCTCAGTAGCGCTACTTGCCCGGTATCCATCCAGCGAACATACAACTCCGGCCCGCGGCCCTCCGCACTGGTAATGAATGCAAGTCGGTCACCGGCCGGCGACCAGCGCGGACTGCTGAAAGAGTCCGTCCCCGACATTAATGGCCGATGCCCTCGCCCGTCGGTGTCGATGATCCAGATATTCGAGCGGGTTCTGTCGGTCATGATGTCGTTGGATTGCCGGACATAGGCGACCTGCGATCCGTCCGGCGAGATCTGCGGATCACCCGCGATCTCGAGTTCGAAGACGTCGGTGTTCCTGAATGTATCGGCCTCAGCCGCCTTGGCGAAATAAGCCGTGCCTGCTAAAACGATCAGGACCAGTGTCAATGTTCGCATTATCGAAATTCCTTTTTGGGTCTTCTCTA
>JAHEFD010000140.1 GCA_024640345.1 Woeseiaceae bacterium | reverse complement strand
AATTGAGAGTCTGCGTGACCCTGTTCGGCGGCTGCCGTATACCACCGGATCGCAGAAACATTATCTTCCGCCAGGCCCTCGCCGGTGTCATACATGATAGCCAGGTTGAACTGAGCATTGACGTGCCCCTGTTCAGCGGCACGCAAATACCATTCGACGGCCGCGGAATTATCTTCAATAAATCCGTCTCCCTCGTCGTACATCAATGCTATGGCGTATTCGGCATCGCTATCGCCCTGATCCGCGGCTTTCTTATACCAGTGCATCGCCAGCTGGTTATCTTCCGGTACAAAGGCGCCAATATCGTATATGTGTGCGAGGTTGTGTTGTGCGGATGCCAGCCCAATATCGGCGCTCAACCGATACCACTTGATGGCTTCGCCATAGTCGACATCGACGCCTTCACCAGCGGCATACATCATCGCCAGGTTGTACTGCGCCTGTTCGTCGGCCTGCCGTGCAGCGGCTGTATACCAGCGCAAAGCCTTTTCGTTATCTTCAGGCACGCCGTCGCCAAAATCATAAATAATCGCAACATTGAATTGAGCGGCAACATCGCCTTCTTCTGCGGCCGGTAGATACCATTGGAGCGCTTTTGCCTTGTCGACACTTACCCCTAGGCCTTCGTCATACATCAAGCCAACGTTATACATTGCACTGAAATCGCCTCCCTCAGCCAATGTAATCCAGTTCGCCAGTGCCCCGCTGTAGTCTTCGTTGTTGAAGGCCTCGATGCCGTCCTGAAACTCGTCCGCCGATACGATCGAAGACGTCAGAATCACGAATACAGCAAACTGCCACGGCAACTTGAGGGAAGACATACTCATCAGGCCTATCTGTCCAAAGGTTTTGTGCCGTTTAGATTACTGATCAAACCGGCTGAAAACAATGTACCAGTCCACGTAATTACGCTGGGGAAGAACTTCATCTGGCCCAATAACCATCTGATTTTGCCGGTTTTTTTGATTTCTCTGGATTTTTGCGGGCTGCTTCCGACCCGGGCCCGGCGAGCGCGGTAGACTGGCCCCTGATTGCCACCGAGACACTATGATGACAGAAAGCTGCCGATCTGATTCTCTCCCTGGTCGCGCCATCAGGAGCATTTTCTTCACGCTGCTGATCGGGCTGCCGATACCAGGGATGTCACAGTCATTGATCGACTGGGTCGACAAAAATTGTACCGATTGCGTTGACCGCATGGCGTCGACTACAGGCGCCTATATCCTGGAAAAAGGCGAAGAGGCACTTATCGGCCGAGCCTGGCTGACGCAGCACGCTACGAAGTCAATAGACATTCAATACTTTATCTGGAGCACAGACAACATCGGGACGCTCGCCGCAGAGCAATTGCTGGTCGCGGCCGAACGAGGCGTTGCTGTTCGAGTCCTCGTCGATGACATGCTGATTGATGCAGAAGGGAAAACTCTACTGCTCCTGTCGGCGCACAAAAACGTGCAAATCCGAATTTATAACCCGAACATGTCCGTGGGGAAAACATTCTTCTCCCGTATCTGGAATGTATTTACGCAGTTTCGTGGCATCAATCAACGCATGCATGACAAGACCGCAATATTTGATGGCATAGCCGGTATCACCGGCGGTCGAAATATGGCTGACGAGTATTTCGATTTTGATGCCGGGTACAACTTCCGCGACCGTGACATATTGCTACTCGGCCCGGCAGTATCTGACATGCAGGATAATTTCGAGGAGTTCTGGGAGAGTTCACTCGCTGTCCCTGTCGACGCGCTAATCGATACAGGAGACCAGGTCATTACCGATGCCGATGCACGGGTAAAAGCGGCGGAACTCCACGCGTATGCCAGTGACCCGCTTAACTTTGAACCAGAGATTCGCAACGCGATCGATATTTTGCCGGAAGCATTTCCGACGCTGCTCCGCAAAATGCACTGGCAACCAGTTACTTTTATCAGCGATGCACCCGGGAAAAACGATGGACAGGCAGGTCTCAGCGGCGGCGGCCAGGCGACAGATAGTTTGTTCGAGACCATAAGGAACGCGAAGCACTCGATATTAATTCAGTCCCCGTACCTCATCATGCCGCGAGGCGGGATCGAGTTGCTGGCAGAATTGAACGATCGTGGCGTGGAAATTCGTATCGTGACGAATTCACTGGCATCCACTGACAACATTCCGGCATTCAGCGGCTATCACAGGCAACGCCCGAGATTGCTCAACGCCGGTGTCGAGCTTTTCGAGTTCAAGCCGAACCCCGGCATTCAGACCGAACTGATCGCGCGATACCCCCGGCTCGCAAATAACAACCCTGTATTCGCGCTTCATGCCAAGAGCATGGTGATTGATGATCGGCTGATATTTATCGGCACTTTCAACCTTGATCCAAGATCTGCCAATCTCAACACCGAAGTTGGTGTGCTGATAGAAAGCCGTGAGCTCGCCGAGCAGCTGAAAGACAGCATCGAACGCGATATGCAACCCGAGAACAGCTGGCAAACGACGCTCGAGTTTGCACCGGACTATGTCGTGGAACGCAGCAAACGCATTCAATTGGGCTTTATAAACCTGCTGCCAATCGAACCGCTATTGTGATTTTTTGCCAAAGGACGGAAGCAATCCGCTAACGCCGGCACCAACGACTACCAGCGCGAATGACATCAGGTCGAGCCTCTCGATTGGTCCTCCACCATAGCCATACATCGCCAGCAATGCGATCCCGAGGCATAACATCATGGCACCGGCAACCTGGCGAACCGGCGACGGTGGCGCAGAATCCCGACCTCGGGATGCTCGCTCCAGCGGCGAGAGAAGGAGAGCCACCGGCAACAACAGCAAAAGAAGCACCAATATCCAGACGATGCGCGAATACCACCATGTCTCTGTCCCAGGCTCAATATCGAGGCCCAGGCCACCTGCCAGGTACAGCAAACCAATGAGCACAATCATTACCGTGATGTGCCAGAGATAGACTGTCATGATCATGCTATTGATCAACACAGTTGCCGTCCACAAACGCAAACCGTTCAAGGCTCTTCGCATCGGGTTCTCCAGTGCGAGCAACAAACCAAACTGGAAGATACCGAGCGCGAGCAAGGTAATTTTCGGTGGCAATGTATTGCTTAAGCCCGGATCCGGTGACCCGACCATTGCAAGCGGATACGGACCTTTAAAAATCAAAACCCACAGAGATACGAGACCTAGGGCAGCATAGGCGAGCAATTTGCCATGGTTGTCGAATCGACCATCACGCCAGGCGAATCCCAGGTGATGCACGGCGAGCCAGACCCAGAAATAGTTTGTCCAGCCCAACCACTCAAGCTTTGCGACGAAGAATGCATAATCGACAAGAACAGCGACAACGACAAACGCCCAAAAAGAGAAAAAGCCGAAGCGCCTCCAGAATGCGTACGTTAGTGGCGCCAGAATGACCACCATGATGTAAATCGCAAGGAACCAGGTGGGAATCAAAGATGCCTGCGAAGCATATTGAATAGTCTCTCGTTCGGCACCGAACAGCAGCATTGTTACGGCGAATACAGCCCAGGCAATTATCAATACCAATAGCGGAGCAACCAGCCGGTTTAGCCTGGCTGCCAGCCAGCCACCGTAGTCGGTTCCCTTGCGCCTGGCGCTCTCCAGGGACACTCCATTGGAATAGCCGCCGACAATAAAGAAGATCGGCATGACCTGGAACAGCCAGGTCAGCCATTGTGTCTGCGGCTCACTCTGCAGCAGATGTCCGAAATGCAAAGACCCACCCGAGAAATATGCTGTAGCAATCGTCCAGTGACCGACAATGACGACCAGTATGGATACCGAACGAAGAAAATCGACGTAGCGATTTCGTTCTGCCGGCGTTTGCGCCGCGAGCTTGCTGGCCTGAGACCAAATCTGCATAGGCAGGTTTTCCTTGTCCATTGATTGGCAGGGAGTGTGCCACAATTGTCACCGCGCAAACCTGCTCTATTCGCGAATTTGGGCACAAAATACGACAAGTGATAAGCGCCCTCGGCTAATATCTTCGAACAATCATTCACGTCGCAATGCATCCGCAAGCGCCACGGGCAATGGTAAAGTGCAAACATCATTAATGTGCCGAACGGTTGGGACTCATGGATCGCCCTTCTAAAGCCAACGATAGCAATACCTCGACTCACGACTTCCTCGGTTCCTGGTGGTTGCAGTCAAGAGAAGACAGGTCACTGGATGGCAGCCCCCGGCCTGAACCGACACTGGGTGCGGACGCGCTCGGCATCCTCACCTATGCCAACGGAAAATTTTCCGCACAATTCATGAAGCGTGATCGAACGGAAGTGATCAACATCCTAAATGACCAGGGCGGACTGAATAACACTGGGGCCGTCGACGGATACGATGCCTTTTTCGGCTCGTACTCGGTCAACAAAACGACCGGCGAAGTATTACATCGACTGGAAGGTGCACTCAGCGCAGACAATGTAGGAATGGAAGTTACCCGGCGACTCGAAGTTATTGGCAACGAACTCACAATTCAGGTCGAAACGACAGCGATGAACGGTGAACCTGTGGTGCGAACATTGACCTGGAAACGAATCAGCTAATGGCGGAGCGGAGAAACAAATGACCGAGAAAGATATCAACGTTGATCCGTTTGTATTACTTCTGATTGACGTGCAAAAGGACTTCTGGACAGAAGAAATGTCGAAGGCATTTCCTGACTACGAAAAGAATCTTTCTACACTTCTTGAATTTTGTCGGCGAAAGCGGGTTGAAGTCGTGCACCTGCGTGCATTGTTTCGCGCCGACAAATCTGACTGGATGGCGCGATACAAACTCGGCGACTGGACACCGTGCATCGAGGGAACGGCTGGTGCAGAAGTATTTCCTTCCGCCAGGGAAAACCCCGGCGAAAAAGTTATCATAAAGCGAACCTTTGATTCCTTTCAGAATCCTGACCTGGTGTCGCACCTTCGGCAAAACAAGAAGCAGTTTGTCCTGGTAGCGGGACTTGTAACATCGGTATGTGTACTTTTCACTGCCGCGAGTGCAGCCCAAAAAGGCTTCCTGGTCGGGGTGATTGAAGACTGCTGCGCCGACGAGCCTGATGCCCACGGGCAAACCCTGGAACGCTATCCCTTTGTATTTTCCCGAACGACAGTGGACACCATTTCCAGTGATCTCGAGAAATGGAAGGCGGACATTACGAGGCTTGCAGGCCGCTAGGTAACCATCCGGCTCGGGTTTCCCGGCATCGCTCCGTTAGTCGCGAGCGACCGATTGTTCAGTCACTCACAACACCCTCGAGGCGACCCTGCCGATGGCCGTTCCGAATACCATGGACGTGGTCACCGCCGACCCGTCTTTACTCTGATCCGGATAATTCATTCCATCGATCGATAAACTGCACGGCGGCAGAGATCGTTCTCCGCGCTTCGTCTTCACCTCGCATCGCGCTTCCTTCTTTCGGGTCGCGTTCGCCCCACACGCCCGTAACAGACATCTCCGCTGATGACGTTTGCTTGCCCGTCTCCTCGGCTTTCAGCCCTTCGGCAAGAAATAACCTCAACGCTGTAGGATCGCCGGCAACAACTTCGGGAAGCATATTGCGCAAGTGAGGAGGTAGTGTCAGTTCCGCTGCAAACGCTTTGTCTGTCTGCACGAGATCAGGCATCAGGTAGAGCGAGTTTGACGTCTCCCCTGTCCCGCCGTGCCGATCCAGCACATTACTCGCTGCAACCGCCGAGCGCTCCATGAAGGGACTTATCGCGTCGCCAAAGCTAACGGCGACGCCAGCAGTGGTTTGATTGATCTGATCAACAATGAGAGCCGATATCGCCTGGTTTCCGCCGTGCGCATTCATAATGATGAATCTTTTGAAACCGTGCTTGATAAGACTCTCAACAGCCTCCAGATGAACCTGAACGATTGTTTCCGCCTTTAGCGTAATCGTCCCGGCGAAACCCATATGATAGGGAGACTGGCCAGCCATCAGAACTGGCGCTACCAGGAGATCACGCTCCTGGGCAATGA
>JAHEFD010000054.1 GCA_024640345.1 Woeseiaceae bacterium | reverse complement strand
AGAAATCGATCAGGTCCTCTTTCTGGACTTCCTTGAATCTCGTCTTGCCGATGATCGGCAATTCGGCGGGCTGCGTCATGACAAGCTTTCTCCGTGGAAAATGCGCCACGGTACCACCCAGCTCTTCCTGTTCGACGGTGACTGTTTTCAGGTTGTCGACTTTTGCACCCAGCGTCGCCGCAAATCCTGCCGGCCCGGCACCGATAATTACGAGGTCGAGCTGGTTGTTGTGGCGGACTTTCAATAACTCTTTGATCGACTGCATCGCCTGGCGACCCTGTTCGATGGCATTCCGTATCAACCCCATTCCACCGAGTTCTCCGGCGATAAAGATACCGGGCATGTCTGTTTCAAAATTGGACTTCACAACGGGAATGTCGACACCCCGTGTCGCCGTACCGAAAACGAGCTTGATCGCGCCGACCGGGCAGACGGTCTTGCAGGCCCCGTGACCGATGCAGTCGGACGGGCCAATAAGCCGGGCCTTTTTACCGATCATCCCGAGCACCGCGTGCGCGTCCTGCTCAGGACAGGCAACAACGCATGATTTGCAGCCAATGCAAATCGTCGGATCGATTTCCGGGTGCAGCGTTGGCGGCTCCAGCATGCCCGCCTCCGTAGCCAGCTTCAATGCGTGCAGGCTCTCCCGCTCAAGGCGGTTGTGCCGGCGCATATACCACACGACGATGGCAACCACTGGCAACAGGTAAAGGTAGGTCAGAATGTTTTGCGTCACGGAATCCACTTAAGCTTTTCAATTTCGCCGCAAGCATATCGCGAGTTCGGCCGAATCCGCACGATACAGTTCACGCAACGCGATTGTTATGTCAAGAAGCAGTACCTCGCTTTAGGCAGGGTTTTCCCGCCGAAAAACCCGCTTTCCGGCAGGGTTTCACCCCGCGAAATCTGGAGTTTGTTGAGAACGATTATCGTTTCCGCCTTCCTGTCGGGAATCTGCGACATCCGTCTGAATTTATTGGTTTTTTTTGTGACGCAGTGGAACCAAATGATGGCCTTTATCGTGTATCTATAGAGTTCGAATACGGGTTTGGAGCCTCTTTCGGTCGTTAACTTCGCGACGAGCCGAAACGGGCGCAGGACAAATAAGAACAGCAGACTTTACGCACGGAAGGGTTTAGCACGTGTCATTCATTTTTTGGGGACTCACCCTGGCTATGTTAGTTGCAGCGATCGGAGCGATCATCGTTCCGCTCAGGCGCGCGAGCGCAGGCGACGGAATGCTCAGTATTGCCGTACTGATTCTGATACCGGCGGTAGCCGCAGGTTTCTACGCGGGCCTCGGATCGCCGAATGCGGCGAGCCTTTATCCCGACGGCAGTTCCCAGAGGCAGGCCACGACCGGACAGGGTACCGCAAGCAATTCGACGAAATCCGTAGGCTCCGTCGGCAGCATGCTCGATGGACTGAAGTCGCGACTGGAGAAAGAGCCGGACGACGCAGGCGGCTGGCTGCTCCTCGCACAATCGTACCGGCATCTCGGGCAGACAGAGGAAGCAGAAGCCGCCTATCAGCGTGCTCGCGCGCTCGGCAAGACGGACGAGAAATTTGAGCAGACTTTGGCGAATGCAATGCCCGCTGCAACAACAGCTCCGGCTGATACCGGTCCTGTGCTGCGAGGCGAGGTAACTCTTTCGGCTGACGCTCAGTCCCTCGTGGAGCCGGGTGACACTGTCTTTATCTTTGCCAAGGAATCAGCGAATCATCGAATGCCGGTTGTTGCCGTGCGAAAGCCCGCAACGGAATTTCCAATCCAGTTTGCGCTCACTGACCGGGATGTGATGGTTGCCGGCACATCGCTTGCACAGTTCGACCAGCTTGTCGTTAACGCTAAGATATCCCGATCCGGACTGGCCACCGATGTGCTTGCTAACCTCGAGGTGTGGAGCGAACCGGTTTCCCCTCTCAGTAATCAGCTCATTGATTTGCGACTGACCACTCATTCAGAAAATAACAAGAAGATCGTTGGTGACCACAATGAGTGAAATTGCTGCGAACGTTGCTTTCCCGCGGAGGAGGCTCAGCGACAAGCTATTCGGCACGCCCGAGACACGTCAGGGCGGAGCCTTCTATGGCTACTCGCTGACGGTTATTGCTTGCGGTATTGGCTGGCTGTTACGCGACCACGAACTGATCAATCCTGAGGACGGTGTCGGATACTGGCTGGGCATCATCGGTGGATCCATGATGCTGGTCCTTTTGCTGTATCCGCTGCGAAAACGTATCCGGGCACTGCGAATTCTTGGCGGCACGAAGGAGTGGTTTCGCATGCACATGATTCTCGGTGTGCTCGGACCGCTACTCATACTTTTTCACAGCAACTTTCACCTGGGCTCCTTCAATAGCCGTGTTGCACTTTATTGCATGCTCCTGGTCGCGGGCAGTGGCGTCATCGGCCGCCACATCTATGCGCGGATTCATAACGGTCTCTATGGTCAGAAAACAACGCTAAGGGACATGCGTAATGACCTGGCAAAATCAATGGAGTCGAGCCGAGGGCTCGCGACGCTATTGCCGGGGCTGGCAGCCAAGCTGGAAGCCTTGTCCTCGAAAGTACAGGGCGATGCAGTAACGGGAAGACTGACTACCGGCGCCAGCATTTTGTGGACGTTCCGCCGGTACTTTGTCTGGGCATCGCTCCTGATTACCGCACATCGGGAGTTACGGCTCCAGGCTGCAGCGTCACCTGCCATCGCACGTGGCATGCCACGGTTGAAAAAGTCGAGCCGACTGTTCATTCGTCGCTTTATCAGGCTGACCGGGCGAGTGGCGCAATTCACGCTTTATGAGCGAATGTTTTCACTGTGGCACGTATTACACATGCCACTTTTCTTCATGATGATTATCTCAGCCCTGTTCCATGTGCTGGCAGTTCACATGTACTAGCCAGAAAACTGACGATCCATATGACAGGCCTTAGAAAAGGATTAACCGGACTCATAGCGATGCTTGCCCTGCTTACAAGCCTCCCTGCAGCTGCTCAGACGATAGAGTCGCTGGTCATGCCCGGTGATGTCGTGCGCGGCCATGCTGAATTTGAGACAGAGTGTTCGTCGTGTCACCTGCGCTTCAATCGCACCGAGCAACGGAATCTTTGTCTTGATTGTCACGAACTCGTCGCTATCGACATCGAACTTCGCCTCGGATACCACGGCAGGTCCACGGATGCGAGCAGCGATGAGTGCTCGAGCTGTCATACGGATCATGAAGGACGAAACGCAAACATCGTTGAACTGGATGAGGCAACTTTTGATCACGATTTTACGGACTTCAGGTTGCTGGGACATCACGCCGAGGCTGAATGTGCAGATTGTCACCAACCAGACCAGAAGCACCGCGACCTGTCCGATGAGTGCTCTTCGTGCCACGCCGAGGACAAACCACACGAACAGGATCCGACTGAAGTCTGCACGGACTGTCACAATGAATCTGACTGGGTTGACGTCAGCTTCGACCATGACTTGACGGACTACGCACTGATCGGAAAACACGCGGAGACGGCGTGTGTGGACTGCCACGAAATCAAGCAATTTGAAGGGACGCCCGATACCTGCTTCGGCTGTCACGAAGACGATGACGAACACAACGGGAAAAGTGGTAATAAGTGTGAAAACTGCCACAACCCGGAATCATGGACCGACACCAGTTTCAATCATGCGCGGGACACCGACTTTGCACTGGAAGGCGGGCACGCAGAACTGGCTTGCAACGACTGTCATTCTGACGACCCATTCAGCGACGAGCTGGACATGACGTGTGTCAGCTGTCACCTCGAAGATGACGAACACGAAGGACACAACGGCACCGACTGCGGGGCGTGCCACTCGGATGAATCATGGACCGACAGCATCTTCGATCACTCACGTGACACCGACTACGAGCTGCTCGGCTCACATGCCGACATCGCCTGCGCGGACTGCCATGTCGAACCGATCTTTGAAGTCGAACTACAGACCGAATGCATTTCTTGTCACCTCGACGAGGACGTGCACGAAGGATCGCAAGGCGAGCAATGTGCCGACTGTCACAACGAGACAGCCTGGGAAGATGTTCCATATTTCGATCATGACCTGACGAAATTCCCGCTCCTGGGTGAGCACGACAACGTCGAGTGTGAAGACTGCCATGAGACCCAGGTCTTTGTTGACGCAGAAGAAGAGTGCGTCGCCTGTCACCTTGAAGATGACAACCACGACGGCGTATTCGCTGATAACTGCGCAACCTGTCATAACCCGGTTGCGTGGGACCTGTGGCTCTTTGATCACAATACCCAAACGGACTTCCTGCTGGAGGGTGCTCACATTGATGTCACCTGCGAGGACTGTCATCGAAGCTCCCTGGAACAGATGCAAAAGATCGGCACGAGTTGCATCGACTGTCATCGTGCAGACGATGTGCACGATGGCGAATTCGGTGCCGATTGTGGTCGCTGTCACAGCGACGTTTCGTTTGAAGAAGTGAGGTCGCTGCAATGATTTTTTCAGGACGAAAAAACAATAGCCAACCCAGGTCGTCTTTCTACTGGAAAGGGATCATCGTACTTGCCGCTATCTGTGTTCTGCTGCTCCAGGTAACCGCGAGCGCCCAGGAACAGAATTTCGATCACTTCAGCACGGGCTTCGTTCTTGACGGAGCGCATATCAACGTAACCTGCGAAGGATGCCACGTAGGCGGATCTTTTGGACCAACCGATCCAACCTGCTCAAATTGCCACTCAGAAAGCGGCCTTGTTCGTGCATCGGCGAAACCGGCTGACCATGTATTGACCGGCGGAGAGTGTTCCGATTGCCATGTCACTGCGAACTGGACAGTCATCGCCTTTATGGACCACTCATCCATTACCGGCAGTTGCGTAAGCTGCCACAACGGCATCCAGGCAACCGGCAAAACGTTCAGCCACATTTCTTCCAACGATCGATGCGACGATTGCCACAGCACGAATGCCTGGTTACCTGCAGTGTTCGACCACAGTGGAGTGGTCGGAAATTGCGTCGGATGTCATAACGGCGTCAGCGCGACCGGCAAACACACCACCCACATCACCAGCGGTGACACCTGCGACAACTGTCATATCACGGCTGCCTGGATTCCCGCGAACTTCGATCACGTCGATATCTCGGGCGCCTGTGTCAGCTGCCATAATGGAGTCGAGGCGACCGGCAAGAGTCAGACTCACATACAGACGTCTGATATTTGCGAAGACTGCCATAGACCGACCGTCTGGATACCGGTTATTACGGTCGATCACACGCAGGTGATTGGCGCCTGTGGCTCCTGCCACGATGGCGTTATCGCGACCGGCAAACACCCGACACACATTACCAGCGGTGACACTTGCGATAACTGTCACAACACGTTCGGCTGGGTGCCTGCTGCAAATTTCGATCACGCAAATGTCACCGATACCTGCATCACCTGCCACAACGGAACCCAGGCGCTGGGCAAGAATTCGACGCACATCCAGACAACGGATGTCTGTGAAGATTGCCATACGACAACTTTGTTCGCGCCGGCCCTGACCGTCGATCACACGCAGGTGCTCGGTGGTTGTGGATCATGCCACGACGGCGTCATCGCCACCGGAAAACACCCCACGCACATCGCCAGTGGCGATACCTGCGATGATTGCCATACGAGCACTGGCTGGCTGCCGGCAACTTTCGATCACGCCGCCAATACCAGCAACTGCATTAGCTGTCATAACGGAACGCTTGCGACCGGCAAGAATGCAGCGCATGTCCAGACGACCAACGTTTGTGAAGACTGCCATAGCACGACTGTTTTCGCGCCGGTCCTGACCGTCGATCACACCCAGGTTCTGGGCAATTGCGGCAATTGCCATGATGGCGTTATTGCCGAAGGAAAAGGCGTCACGCACATCGAAAGCGGTAACAACTGCGACGACTGCCACAGCACGGTCGCCTGGTTACCTGCGAACTTCGATCACGTGAACATTTCCGGGAATTGCGTGAGCTGTCACAACGGAATTGACGCTACCGGTAAAGGCCAGGCACACATCCAGAGCAGCGATGTTTGCGAAGACTGTCACACGACGAACCTGTTTGTGCCGGTGATGAGGGTCGATCACAGCCAGGTCATCGGCACTTGCGGATCGTGCCACGACGGCAATATCGCCACTGGCAAAGACCAGAACCACATCACCAGCGGCGATACCTGCGATGACTGCCACAGCACCAATGGCTGGCTACCGGCTAATTTTGACCACGTCAACATCTCCGGTAACTGCGTAAGCTGTCACAACGGCACCGATGCAACCGGCAAGACCCAGAACCACATCAACACAACCAATGTCTGCGAGGACTGCCACACGACTAATATTTTCGCGCCCGTGATGACAGTAGATCACACACAGGTCATCGGTTCCTGCGGATCATGCCATGACGGCGTCATCGCCATCGGTAAACAGCCCACTCATATTTCCAGCGCAGATACCTGTGACGATTGCCATACAACTGCAGGTTGGCTGCCGGCAACGTTCGATCATGCCTCTATTACCGCCAACTGTATAAACTGTCATAACGGCACCGAGGCAATCGGCAAGAACCAGACACATATCAATACCACCAACATCTGTGAAGATTGCCACAGCACGACGGTGTTCGTGCCCGTAGTGCTCGTTGATCACACCCAGGTGATCGGCGGATGCGGTTCCTGTCATGACGGTGTAATCGCCGAAGGGAAAAGCCAGAACCATATTGCCAGCGGCAATAATTGCGATGATTGTCACAGTACCGTCGGCTGGCTGCCTGCGAATTTCGATCACGTCAACATCACCGGGAACTGCGTGAGTTGTCACAATGGCACGGACGCAACGGGCAAGAACCAGACACACGTTCAAACAACGAATGTCTGCGAGGACTGCCACACGACCAACGTTTTTGCTCCGGTGTTTACCGTAGATCACACGCAGGTGCTGGGCTCTTGTACTTCCTGTCACAATGGCGTCGCCGCTGTCGGGCAGAACCAGAATCACTTCAGCACCGCAAAACAATGCGATGTGTGCCACAGCACTAACGGTTGGACACCTGCCGACTATCGTCACACGACACTTTCATACGAACCGCAGGACCATCGTGGAAACCTGCAGTGCACCGATTGCCACCGGAGCAACACGGAAGTCATCGCCTGGCAGTACCCGGCGTACCAGCCTGATTGTGCCGGATGTCATGCGGGCGACTACCGGGCGAACAAGCATGAAGCCGCAAATGGCGGAAACGAAACGGTGAGCCAGAATCGCGATTGCTCCGGATCCTGCCATCAGAAGAGCAGTTTCCACCGAATCACCGATTCAAGCTGGAATCGGTAATCAGGAAGTGGGTATACGCTGCCACAATTTGGTTGCAGGCTTTATGCTGCTGCTCGTTTCGTCCGGCGCCTTCGCGGCGTCCGGGTTTATCGTTGGCTCCAACATCAAAAGTGGCGCAAATATCGCCGAGATATCGATTCAGCTGGCCTGCGCTGTCGAGTACATTGATCACCTGCCAACCGACCGAACGGACAGGCTGCGAATACATATCGAGTCGACCACGATCTGCAACGGCGTTTCGCCAACGATCGCCAATTCTCGAGAATTGCATCGTCCGCTTGATGCGGACCGCGCAAAACTCGTAGAAATCAGCTATGACGGAGACACATCTGCCGGCCAGGCCCTTACGTTGACGTTTACCGAGGACGTCAGTTTTGAAGTCGTGCACCGAGGTACCACGAACGACATGGTCGTACGCGTTTATCTCAACCAGGTAGCCGAGAGGCCGCTACCGGAACGTCGCGCCCCTGCTGCCAGGGTAACTCGTGAAGCAGAACCACAATCTCTTTACGTCATCAATTTATCGTCATCCCGCGTGCAACATGCGCCATCGGAAATGCAGGCCGTGTCCGCTGCTCCAGGCTTGAAAGTATTCGAATCCGAGGTCGTCCTTGGAGGAATCACGTGGTATCGACTGAGGCTTGGTTACTTCAAAAACTCGGCCGATGCACAGACGCAGGTGGCAAAGCTGCGCAATCAATATCCGACCGCGTGGATTGACGCTGCCAGGGAAACCGCTGCCGATATCGAGGGAGAGGATGCGGATGACATAACGGTTGCCGACGATGCCGATGGCAATGCTGTGTTCGCATCGATCGGACTTGACCAGATTGACCAGTTGATGACCGACGCCAGAAAGGCAATGGCCGCTGGCGAAATCTCTAAAGCAGTACAGATCTACACCAAGGTTCTGCGTGCGCCCAATCATGACAGGCACGCCCAGGCGCAGGAATACCTGGCGCTCGCCCGCGAGAAGAACGGCCAGACTGCGCATGCGAAAGCGGAGTACCAACGCTATCTCTCCCTTTACCCGGATAGCGAAGGGTCGACCAGGGTAAGCCAGAGGCTTGCGGCGTTGCTGGCAAGCGACCGTAAGGCCGCGGCAGAACCTGCAACGACTGTTCAGGCGACGCAAACCGCGCAGCCAAAATCCAGGCAGACTGACTGGCGCATACAAACCTTCTTTTCACAGTATTACCGACGTGATGTAAACCAGCCAAACGAAGAGGATGACATCGTCAGCCAGTCCTCGCTTTACTCGGATGTCAATATTGATGCCCGGCGTCGTGGCAAGCGCTTTGACTTCAGCAGCCGCCTGTCCGCCGGATACAGGAACGATTTCCTGGGTGAGGGCCAGGGTTCGGGCAATGACCTTCGTATCTCTTATGCATATGCAGACATGGCAGATGCCGCGACCGGACTGACGGGCAGAATTGGCCGACAGTCAAGGAATACCGGCGGCGTGCTTGGTCGATTCGATGGAGTCAATCTCAGTTACCAGGCGACGGAAAAAATCATGGTCGAGTCTGTTATCGGGATTCCCGTCAACTCCTCGTCTGACGGCATTGATTCGGAAAGAAGTTTTTACGGCGTCAGTGCAAACTATGCACCGCCGATTGAGAACCTTGAGTTAGGGGCTTTCTATATCGCGCAGGAAATCGAAGGCCTTGATGACCGGCAGGCGATCGGAGGCGAGTTTCGCTATTTCGGTGAGCGACAGAACCTCTGGGGACTCGTCGACTATGACACCCTGTATAACGAAATGGGTAGCGCATTTCTGCAGGGCAGCTGGCGTCTCTCTTCCCGCCTGTCCGTTCACGGTTCGGCCAATCGTCGCTACAGCCCTTACCTTAGTACGCGGAACGCGATGATCGGACAACCGGTCACCGATTTTTCCGAGATGCTGATTCTCTGGTCGCCCGAGGAGATCCATCAATTGAGCCTCGACCGATCGCCGCGGAGTTCGTCATATACGGTCGGCCTGTCGCAGTCGTTTTCACCTCGATTGCAGATCAATTTCGATGCCAACCAGACCACGATAGATGCCACGCCCGCATCTGGCGGTATCGAAGCGACACCGGAATCGACTTTCCGCTATGTGTCGACGACGCTTGTTGCAAGCAGCCTCATAAAAGAGGGCGACGTATCCATGATAACCATCCGGGCGTCGGACTCTGAATCAACCAAGGTTATCTCGTTGAACCTGGACAGCCGTTTCCCGCTGGGCGAGTCCTGGCGCATCAATCCGCGGCTCAGAGTCGACCGCCGGCAGATCTTGTCGGATTCAAGTCACGAGTGGATATTTACGCCGGCGATCCGCATTCAGCTGCGCCAAAGTCGCAGATACCGGTTCGAATTCGAAGCCGGCAAGCGATTCTCGCAGCGACAAAGCGGCATAATCGATCTGGACCGGGAATCCTATTTTCTAAACCTCGGTTATCAGGCATTCTTTTAAACTGATGCGTAAACCCATTCAATTGAAGATAGTTGTCGCCTGGATTACAGCCATGCTGGTGGTCGGCTGCGCGTCGACTGAACCCGCGCCGACCGTCAGGGAAATACTTGATCCGCAGACCGGCGTAACGATCACCTACAGCAACAGGCCGCTCATCTTTTACCGCGACAACTCAGGCCGGGCCGCGTTCGCAAAAAATTATCTTCACCTGGGACCCCTGGAGGTCAACAGGAGCGGCACCTACCAGTACTTCCTGTGGGTGGCTGGCTGGAGCACGATGGAATCGGCCAGCTCTTTTGAACATCGTGAAGGCCTCGAATCGATCATCATCTTCGCAGACGGCGAGCCGTTGCTGCTGGACCTGGCAGGCCAGACCCCGGGGACGATCGGTGCCAGCGAGCCCGTTTATCTAAAACCTGTCGCGTCTGCGGTTGAAGCCTATTACCGGGTTACAGCCGATCAGATCAGGCTGATTGCCGAAGCCGATGAGATTCGTTTGCGCACGTCCGAAGCAAATCCGCGCGAATACGGACTGTGGGACGATCAGCAAGGCGCCAGGAACGACCTCCGCGAGTTTATTAACCGGGCATTCTTCTAGCAACCAAAAGTGCGTTACTCTTCCTGCCTGGAAACTATTGCGAGCAGCAGGACATGAACGACGATAAAAAGAACTACCGTCCAATGGAGGACAGCATACAGACGGACCTGAGAGGCAAGATGCGCTATGGCGACTACCTGAGCCTCGAAAAGATCCTGTCCGCGCAAAATCCGAAGTCCGGACATCACGATGAAATGCTGTTTATCGTCATTCACCAGGCCAGCGAGCTGTGGTTGAAACTCGCCGGCTACGAAGTGGCGGCCGCAATAACCAATGTCAGGCAATCCGACTTTGGCCACGCCTTTAAAGTCATTTCCCGGGTCAAACAGATTCTGAATCAACTGGTCGACTCCTGGAATATTCTGGCAACACTCACGCCGGTCGATTATCACAAATTTCGCGGCGAGCTCGGTACCGCTTCCGGATTTCAATCCTACGGGTACAGGAAACTCGAGTTTCTGCTCGGCAACAAGAATGCCGATATTCTTAATGTGCACAGGGAAACTCCGTTTGCGTACAAAGAGCTAAGCGAACTCCTCGGCCAACCCAGTCTCTACGATGAAGTAATAGTCAAATTAAGCGACGCCGGATTCGAAATCGACCAGAGCGTCCTTGAGCGGGACGTATCATTGCACTATGAGCGCAATGAATCCGTCCTTCAGGCATGGCTGAAGGTTTACCGGAATTCTGAAGAGTACTTCGACCTTTACGAGCTCGCTGAAAAACTCGTGGACATTGAAGATGCATTCCAGCAATGGCGATTCAAGCACATGTACACGGTTCAGCGGATCATCGGGCACAAGAAAGGTACCGGAGGATCATCCGGCGTCACTTTCCTTAAGAGGGCGCTGGAAACCAGCTTCTTCCCGGAGCTCTTCGAGTTAAGGACAGAACTCCCCTGACATGCAGATTAGGTCTCGGAGACTGCCGGCGTGACCGTAGACTATGTTGACGTCGTAATCGTTGGTGCAGGGCTCTCCGGGATCGGCGCCGCCTGCCACCTGAGCGAGAAGTGCCCGGGCAAAAGTTATGCAATCCTGGAAAGCCGTGACGCGATGGGCGGTACCTGGGATCTCTTTCGTTACCCCGGCATTCGCTCGGACAGCGACATGCATACGCTCGGCTACAATTTCAAACCGTGGATCGCAGAAAAAGCGATTGCTGATGGCCCTTCGATATTGCAGTACATA
Source organism: Woeseiaceae bacterium (assembly GCA_024640345.1). Taxonomy (GTDB): domain Bacteria; phylum Pseudomonadota; class Gammaproteobacteria; order Steroidobacterales; family Woeseiaceae; genus SZUA-117. Next base: position 10,126 of record JAHEFD010000054.1, on the reverse strand, counting down.
AAGGACGCCGCTGCAGAACACGGGGTTGACGATCACATTCGTTATCGTCACAAGGTCAGGAAAGCGTCCTGGTCAAGTCGCGAGGCAACCTGGACAATCGAGACCGAAAACAGCGCATCCGGCGAGATCGCAACCATTCACTGCGGATTTATTCAGATGTGCTCAGGATACTACAGCTACGAAAACGGATACTTGCCGGAGTTCAGGGGCCGTGAACAATTTCGTGGCGATATTGTGCATCCCCAGGATTGGCCTGACGATCTCGACTATGCGGGCAAGCGTGTCGTCGTGATTGGGTCCGGGGCAACAGCCATGACACTCATTCCGGAAATGGCGAAGACGTCCGCGCACGTCACGATGGTGCAGCGATCACCCACCTACGTCGTGTCCCTGCCAGACAAAGACTGGATCGCTAATTTCCTGCGAAAGATCCTGCCGGAAAAAGCGGCGTACGCGATCACCCGCTGGAAGAACATTACGCTTCAGCAGTTCATATATCGTCGAAGCCGCAGGGCGCCCGAGAAACTGAAGAAGCAACTTTTAAAAATGACTCGCAAGGAGCTCGGGCCTGACTATGATATCGACAGGCACTTCACTCCGACTTATAACCCATGGGACCAGCGTCTCTGCGTGGTACCCAACAGCGATCTTTTTGACGCCATTCGATCCGCCAAGGCGTCGGTGGTCACTGAAGAGATCGAGCGCTTTACAGCGGATGGCCTCCTATTGAAGTCCGGAGAGCAAATTCCAGCGGACATCATCGTCACTGCTACCGGGCTGGACCTGCTGATCCTGGGCGGCACCCGGATTGTCGTCGACGACAAACCGATCGATTTTGCGGAGACCTTTTCATACAAAGCAATGATGTTTTCCGACGTGCCTAACCTGGTTTCTACTTTTGGTTACATAAATGCGTCATGGACGCTAAAGGCCGACCTGACGGCCGAATACACATGCCGACTGATTAATCACATGGATGAAACCGGCACCAGGCAATGCACGCCACGCCTCCGTGGCAGCGATCGCGACATGCCGGCAAGAACCTGGATTAAGGATTTCTCGTCGGGGTATATGCAGCGAAAAATGCATCTGTTGCCGAAACAGGGCAACCACTGGCCCTGGACCAATACACAGGACTATGCGCTCGACAAGAAGTTGATCCGCGATGCAGATATCGCGGATGGCATTCTCGAGTTTACTAACCCGGCACCCGACTCGCTTTCAAAATCACGAACAAACAACGCCGCTTAGGCTTAGCTCGACAGCCGCTGCGGATTACCGACTGGCGCGGCCCGCTGCTGCAGTGGCCTTCTCAAGACCTCGGACAGATGGCGTTCGTCCCGGGATCCATTTGAGCGATTGCTCATAGGCAGCAATTGCCTCCACCGGTCGATTCGTCTCGAGCAGAATATCTGCAAGCAGCTCGACCGCCGGCTTCATCGGATCAGGAGGGCCTGATGGCGCCTGCATCTCCTGCATTTCCGTTTGAGCGGCATCGCGTGCAAACGCGACCGCATTCTCACCATCGCCCTTCACCAGGCTGAGCACTGCGGACACTTCTTTTTCCAGGATCGAAATCTTTTTTGCATCGTACGTCCGCCCTGCCGACGCCATGCGGTCCCTGATTACGGCGAGGCGCGCCAACGCCGCCTGTGAGCGCCCGGCATTTCCGAGGTGAGCGGCGCTCATGCCGATAACCGATACCCAGTTAGCGTGACTTCCCTCAATCGTACCGGGTGCCGCCAATTCGACGTCCGTCCATTGTCCGGTTTCCAGCACATGGCGGCCACGCATATTCAGATAACCATTGTGCACGGCGGCAGAATCAGGATTTCTGTCGAGCGCCGCACGTGCGTCGGCAAGATTCTTACCCGCCTCGTCAAACTCGCCCAGCATCAGGTTCGCGTAAGCCAGCCATGACAATGTGTGAAAGTCTTCGCGCCCTTCCGCGAGACCAAATTTCCTGTTAACCGTTACGGCTGCCGCGTAAGCATCGATGTTTGAATTAACGACGTCCTGCCACATTCCCAGTTGCAGGAATATGTGCGATGGCATATGCAGCGCGTGTGCCGCGGCGGGTGCAATTCTTGCGTAAACCGTCGCCGCTGGCAGTGCCAGGATCGCGTGATCCGGATCATCAAAGGAGTGAATAATGAAATGCGCAGCACCCGGGTGCTGTTCGTTTCGCGCGAAAACTGACTGGCTTATCGATGCTGCTAGGGCCTGGCGCCGATAACCCTGGTCGCCCGGCCTGACGGTACCAAGAAGCGACAGTGCATAAAAAATTGAAATTTCGTCGTCCTCAGGCCAGCGTTGATGCATACGCGCCATTTGCTCGGAATAGGCAAAATCCCGCTGAAGCTTGTCGCCAGGCGAGAAGTAAAGTGTTTCGACCGCTGACAGGTATTCCTTTTCCTTCTCCGTCGGCGCACTTGCCAGCCGCGCTTCAAATGTCGGCGCCAGTTTGTTGAGCGCAGCACTTGCCGCGTCGACGTCCTGCTGGGCCCATAGCGGATGATTATCGCTCATGGCCTGACCCCAATAGGCCAGTGCAAATGACGGGTCGATTTTTTGCGCTCGCTCAAAGGCAAACCGCGCCTCGTCGAACTGGAAACTGTGCAGCGCTTTTACACCCGTCAGAAAATCTTCCTGCGCAGCGGCTGAACCCGAATTCGGGAAAGAAATATCTCCCAGTTCCTGCGCATGGGTGACCGATACAGTCGCCTGGAACAGAAACAAGGTCAGGAACAGTCGCAGTGCATAGTTTGCTTTCATAAGATATCCCGTTGAAAAATCAGGCCGATCAACCTGATTGTAGACTCGTTCTGACAGTACAGCCGCCAGATAGTGCCGGAATCGTATCACGATCGAGCTAAGCGGCTGTTTTACCGGCGTATTGCTATGGCACACTCTGGAACACAGAACTCGCTAACGCCTGGAGACACCAATGATCATTCGATATCTGCTGACCCTTCTGCTGCTGGCCCCCTTGTTGTCCGCTGCCGACGAAACAGATGCGATCGGCGCGGTCATCGACAACTTCCACGATGCGGCAGCGCATGGCGACAAGGACCGTTACCTCGGTCTTATGACGGACGAGGGGGTTTTCATGGGTACCGACGAATGGGAGCGCTGGCCGAAGCGGCCCGATTTCCTAAACTATGTCGGCTCGCGATTCAAAAACGGCGCTGGCTGGAATTATCGATCAGTGGAACGGAACATTAATATTTCCGAATCGGGCGATTTTGCGTGGTTCGACGAGGTGGTCTATTCCGAGCAAAATGGCCGCTTCCGGGGAACCGGTGTGCTCAACAAGCAGAACGGAACCTGGAAAATTGCCCATTACGCGATGTCCTTCCTGATCCTGAACGAAAACTGGAACGAAGTAATCGAGTTGACGAAAAAAACCCGGACAGCGAAAGAAGAAGCGGAATCATTGTAGTAAGCGGAATGACAGGAGTCGCATGATGGCTGGCGGATTTGCAAAAGACGGCGCCGTTCAGGAACAAATTGATGCAACCATAGAGGACGCCATCAGGCGCGCCCGCGAGCAGTTGCCGAAGGGACCAAGCCTGACGCACTGCGAGGAATGTGACAAAGAGATTCCGGCTGCAAGACGCGAAGCTGTCCCTGGCGTTCGACTTTGTATCGCCTGCCAGTCCGCGCATGACAAAGACGCAGCAAAATTCAGTGGCTACAATCGTAGAGGCAGCAAAGATAGCCAGCTAAGGTAAATATTTCAGTGGGCCGAGGCGGGCAGTCGATAGAGCGATTTTTCATAGGCCATCGATGACCAGGCTGAGTGAGCGACCGCCTTTTTTACCAACGCCGGATCAATCTCACTATCTGGTATCAATCGGCCGTCACGAAATAGGTACTGGCTGGCCGGCAGATCTTTTTGCAGAACAGCGACACGATCACCCTCCATGTATGCCTGAGTACCATTGAATTGCATGATCGCCCTTCCCGGACCGGCCTGCATCTCTGGTCGCGTCAGATCGCGACCGATCATCGGGTGTTCACCTTCGACACCGATCAGCGACAGCAGTGTCGGCGCAAGGTCAATCTGGCTGGCAACCGGGGTGAAGTCCGCGGGCTCGATTGACCCGCCCAGGATCAACCCCGGTATGTGAAATCGAACGACAGGAATCACTTCACTGCCATACACTCGGGAATTGTGGTCCGCCACGATGAGAAAGACAGTGTCATTCCAGTAATTCGAATTCCTGGCCTTCTCCACGAACTGGCCCAGCGCATAGTCAGCGTATTTGACTGCGTTGTTAACTGTATTTTTCTCTTCGTCGAACAACTCGATTCGATCATCCGGAAACTCGAACGGAGAATGGTTCGACGAACTAAATACGAGGCTAAAAAACGGACGTTGGTGGGGAGCACTGAACTCCTCGTGGGCCCGGTTAAAAAGGTCCTCGTCAGACACGCCCCACGATCCGGTAAATACGGGATTCTCGTAGTCCGCCTTGTCGATTACCTTATCGAAGCCGTTGTTCATGAAGAATCGACGCATGTTATCGAATTGCGCCTCTCCACCATAAATGAAGCCTGTGTCATAACCCGAATTACCGAGCAACTGGGCCAGCGTGAAAAAGCCCCTTTGTGCTCGTCCCAGTTTCACTACGCTCTTGGAGGGTGTTGGCGTGAAACCGCTCACGATAGCTTCGAGACCACGAGCCGATCGAATACCCGTCGCGTAAAGATTTGTAAACCAGATGCCCTCTTTGGACAGCTTGTCTATATTGGGTGTAACGCCGATGCCGCCGAGCGCACCAATGAACTCTGCGCCCAGGCTTTCCTGGACGATGATGACCAGATTCTTCTTCTTTGCAGCTTGCGGGCCGGGCGGAGACTGGTGATGCAGGGTAGGCAAGCTATCCGAGGTGAACTCCGAGGGCTCGACCATCATTTCCGCCCTCACCTGCCGGACAACTTCCTCGTCATCTATAGTTGCGTAACGAAATCCACCGCTTTCCTCATGGCGGGTTTCGTAAAGGGCATAAAGAGCCGTATAGGCGGAGCTCAGAGCGAGCTCATTGACCAGGGGGTCGCTTGATCGTGCAACGGTGCTCGGATTGACGGCACGATGGTCTGTCGTTGACCTGACGAAAGCGAAACAAACAAATAACAGCACCGGGGCTGCGAGAACGGCAGGCAAAATACCCGTCGGCACCATCGGCTGTACCAGCTTCCGAATTTTCCTCGCACTCTCCCACGCGATTGCCATAACGATCAGCACTGCGAGAATGAGCGGGAGCTTGTACGCCGCCCACAAGGTCGATCCAACTTCCCTGGGGCTGTCGAGATACTCGAAAAACAGGATATTCGGCCGGCTGTCGAACTGATCGACGAACGACGGCGTACTGCACTCCATGAACACAACCAGCGCTAACGCGACAGGCAGGCTGAATCTGAGGAATAACTGCCATACAGGCAGCAGGAAACGATTTGACGCCAGAAAAGGAAAACACAGTACGGGTATCGCCAGCAAAAGCCCGAGAAGCACAAGATCAAACCTGAAACCCTGCACAAATACGGTTGCCAGCATATCGGCGTCGACAACGCGTTGCCATTGCCATAGAACGAAGATAATTCGACACGCGGTCAACGCAAGCACTAGACGCCAGGCAAACGACCACAGTGGCAGGAGGGCAGCTGTCAGCTTATTCATCGGGCTTTTTTTGGTGGTCATAAATCTGCTGTGTCGGTCGAGGTACAAGGAGGCGAAACCGCCGGCCAGGGTTTGTCACGGGATTCCATCAGGGTCCGTACAGGTTTGATATTATCGTCGTCGAAGGGATATACGAATTCGACATGGATTATGCAGCATGGCCACACTAACCTGGCGTCTATATAGAGGTTCCAGGCGCTTTATTCAAGTATTGTCCGGGCTGATTCATAGCGCTTGCCGGTCAACCGTGCGTGGACAGGAAACTGCTCTCGACGCCGCTAATCGGCGTATTCTGGCGGTTTAGACGAACATAGAGGTAAATAATGACTCTGAATTACAAATTCTGGACTGGATTAGCGGTATTTGAAATCGTCTTTGGTGTCGCAGTCTTTGCCGTGACACGCCAGTACTACATCGACCGCCCCGCCCCCCTAAAGGCCCGGCAGACTGCCATAACCGAGGCCGTTCCAACCCGTTCCGACAACGTCACTGCAGCCGACCTTGCGCAATTCAATCTCCAGGTTCCGAGCCAGGCAGCGCCTGATGATCCGGTCGAAATATCCCGGCTGGCCAATGATTATTTCAGCAACAGGGAATATGACCGGGCCGCGGAGCTTTACGAAAAACTCCTTGGCTACGGACCTGAAAATGTCGACACGTATAACAACCTCGGCCTGACGCTGCACTATCTGGGCCGATCAGCCGAAGCGCTGAAAGTCCTGCATGAAGGCATTGTCGTTGACTCGAACCATCAGAGGAGCTGGCTGACGATAGGCTTCATCAACAGCCAGATGGGCAACATAGAGGATGCCCGGTTCGCCCTGACAAATGCCATGCAGGTCGGTGGCGACGAAGAAATCAGACGCTCCGCGAAAGAGATGCTTGAAAAGCTGCCATAAACACCCGGCAGGGACACTCGTCTTAGCGCGACGACTTTCGAACCGCTGCTAGAAGAAGACCCCGGCAGTCGGTACACCGTGTTGTAGAATGAACGCGTTCGCCTTACCTTCCCGCACAGCCGATGAAAGGCATACCACAACAAGGGCTTCTCCGGACCAGATGAAATTTTTGCAGATAATTCGTTTTCCAGTATTGCTACTTGCGATGTTGCTGACCACAAGCATCGCAGCACAGGAACCTGACGAGAGCACGGCCCCGCCGACACCCGATTTCAACTCATTGCAAACCAACTGGTGGTCCTATTTCGAAGGCTCCAGGGGAGACGTCGAGACCCGCGCCGCGGAATTCCTCGGAACTGTCGAGAGCCAGGTGTCCGAGCTTGATGTCCAGAACCAGGCTATCGCCATGTCCGTGCTGGCAGCAGTGCGCGACAACATCACCGCGTACCTGGCGCTGCTCGACGACGCTGATATCCCCCGGCAGGAATTACCGGCACCCGCAGTCAGCTACTCAGTTGATGAACTTCTTGGCCTTGCGGCAACAGCGCGTGACGCACGCTCGAACGTTGCAGAAGAATTACTGGAAGTGGAACGCGAGCAGCGCGTTCTCAATGGCGCAAGTCGACGCAGGGACGCGGCTTTTCGGGACTATGTTGGCGCCGCTGCAGGCGATGAACGCTGGCTGGTTGCGCTAAGACTCGTTCAGGCCCGCTCCGCGCAGGCTATTTCTGCGCGCAGGCTTGACCTTCTCTCGCAAAGATTTGAGCGCGCGACTGAGTATGCAGATGCTGCTGTGGCTCGCGTCGAACTGGCCAGGGATTTGCTGGCCACGACCACGGAAAGCACAGAACTAAACCGGCGCGTCCAATCCGGCGAAGTGGCGGTCGAAACTGCCCGGGACGCGCTTCGTGCCGCGCAGATAGCAGCAAGCGGGCTGGACGCCGACACGGGTCAGGGTCGTTCACAACAGCGCCTGCAACAGCAACGGCTCACGGAAGCGGAAATTCACCTTGCATTAGCTGAAGTGGCCCTGGCCAAAACCAGCTCACAGTACTGGTGGACGTTGCTTCGACTGGAGTCAGTACCAGACATATCGATCTTCGAAGATCAGATGCTTTCCTGGTCGGAAGTCATGCGGAACACCGGGCAGCAAATGCCCGAATGGCAACGGCGAACGGAAGATGAGTTGCTTGCAATGCAGGCCGTCAGTCGAGACGGTCTTGACCGGGAAGCTCGTCGATTACTGGATCAGCGACTGGGCACCGCCCAGGAGATACTGGCCGACCTGAGCGCGCTCGACGCGGCATTGGCGGATCTTGAGCTGCTCATCGACGTTCTCGACAGGGCAAGCGCTGAATACTCGGGCGCAATACGATCGTGGCTGACAAGCATCAGTCGCCAGTTCAAGTCTGCCTATGGCCGGATCGTCGGTCTCGCAGACGTTACATTGTTTTCTGTCGGGGAGACACCCGTAGCCGGCAGCGACATCCTGCGCGTAATCATAATCCTGACGGTCGCCATACTCCTCTCAAGAGGCGTTCGCCATGCCATTCGCCGGGTTGGGGCGAAGCAGGATAGCGGCACACAGGCGTCACTTTATACCGTGGGTCGACTGACTCACTACGCCGTCATCATAATTGCCGCGTTTATCGCGCTCTCCTCGATTGGCCTCGACTTCAGCAACCTTGCCCTGGTTGCCGGTGCACTCAGTGTCGGCATTGGTTTCGGCCTGCAGTCCATCGTCAATAATTTCGTATCCGGACTGATTATCCTGTTTGAACATACACTTCGCGTGGGCGATTACATCGAACTCGATACCGGGCTGACCGGCACGGTCAAATCAATCAATGTTCGAAGCACACTGATTAACACCAACGACAATATCGATATTGTCGTGCCGAACTCCGAATTCGTTTCCACCCGCCTGACCAACTGGACGCTTGGAGAACGCATTCTGCGAGTACGAATTCCCTTTGGCGTTGCTTATGGCAGCGATAAAGACCTGGTCAAAAAGGCAGCGCTGGAAGCGGCCAGCGAGGTTTCCTACACGCTGACTAACATGAAGGATCGCGAACCGGACGTATGGCTCGTGGAATATGGCGACAGCAGCCTCAATTTTCTCCTGCTCGTGTGGGTCAATCGCCAGGGCGCTCGCCGGCCTACCCGGACCCGGGCCGCCTATCTCTGGGCCCTGGAAACCAAGCTGCGTGAATACGGCATCGAAATTCCGTTTCCCCAGCGCGACCTTAATTTGCGTTCCGGGTGGCCGCCGGTCGCCGCAAGCCTGAATGAAGCCAGCCAATCAGGAGGAAGCGACAAGGAACAGGTTAAGCCGGCGGACAAGGATTAGCCGTAGCTTGATTCGACCACTCGATTTCACCCGGCCCGGTCGTATCTTTGCACGCAGTTTTGTTTGCCTCGTTTCGGGCCAACTCGCTACCAGGCGGGAAAATCAGAACTTAACTCCCGCACAGGCAGCGCATCGAGGTACAGCGACTGGTTCAATAATCACAGGCTGACTGTGTGCGGTCTGACCTGCCGATTTCGGGGCTGGAAAACTCATGGTTTGACTTACACAACTAGAATTCCCAGAGCACACCAATAGCCGGCAGGAACGGAAGCCAATAGTCCTTTTTTTGTTCGACAAAAGTATTGCCACTCGAATCGACTTCCAGATCGATATCGATACAACACGGGTTGTTCCTGTCCGTCACGTTGGATAATTCGAGGAAATAGCTGAGCGTTCCATGCCGAATCGGTGCTTTGTAGCTGACCTTGAGATCCAGTGTCGCAAATGAACCAAATCGAGCCGTGTTCCTGGGACCGAATCCAATCATCGGCGACTCCGGGTTGGCTGATGGCGTCACAATGACTTCCGTTCTCGGCCAGCCGCTGTGTACATTCGCGGCCAAACCAAAGCTCCAGCGTTCCATCTCCCAGTCAGCGCCTACTTGTGCAGCATGCAACTGGTCCCAGCTCCTCGGCACGTCGAGCCCGTCAATCCTGTCAACTATTTCCGCGATCGTATAACTCGCCCACCAGCTAAAATCACCAGCGGCGTCGTACGCAACTGAAGCTTCGAAGCCACGAGACCTCGCCTTGTCCGCCGAAACCAGGAAACGATCAGGCTCTAGCTCCGGGATAATCGCCAACGGATCGAGAAGGTTTTCGAACCTCGGGCGCTGGCTGTTCAGGAACTTCCAATAAGCTTCGAGGCGAAATGCGTAGTCGCCGCGAAATTTGTGTTGTACCCCGACGACTGCAGTATCTGATCGTTGGGCAGGAAAGAATTGCTCGACGCCGTCTTCGACTTGCAGCTCGTTGATTCCCTGTGACTGGTAGTAACGCCCCCAGCTTAGTCTAAGGTCCGTTTTCGGCCCGAAACTCCGGATGAGGCTGAATCGCGGACTGACCTGGGTCTGACCAGCCAGGTCAGTGTAGGTCTGTTTATCCCAGCGGACTCCGAGTTCGGCAACGGTCTTCGATCCAAGTCGCCAGCGATCTGACAAATAGATCGCGAAAGAATCTCCGTCAACGTCCAGAT
>JAHEFD010000139.1 GCA_024640345.1 Woeseiaceae bacterium | reverse complement strand
CGATCCCGGATTCTACAATGTCTGTGTGCCTGACATCACGTCCTTCGACCATATATATGACATATTCGCAAATGTTCTTAGAGTGATCCCCGATTCTCTCGAGTGCCCTGGCCACCCAGGTCACGTTCATGACACGCTTGATGTTCTGCGGATTCTCCATCATGAACGTGATGCCCTGCCGCGTGATCGCATCATATTCTGCGTCAACTTCCTCGTCTTCCCTGACCACTGCCAATGATGCATGCACGTCCAGGCGGGCAAAGGCATTCATCGCATCCTGAAGCATCTGCAAAACGTGATTACCCAGGTTTTTTAGTTCACGATAGGAATCCGACGGGCGATCCATAACGGCCAGCTTCGATGCCAGAAAGCCGATCTTCTCGGCTTCATCGCCTATACGCTCCAGGTCAGTAATTGTCTTGATGATCGCGACTATCAAGCGCAGGTCACCCGCAGCCGGCGCACGGGTCGCCAGGATGCGGCTACATTCTTCGTCAATAGTTACTTCAAGATTATTGACCTTGTAGTCATCATTGGCGACTTCCAGACCGAGTTCACTGTCGCCGCTGACGATTGCCGCAATTGCCTTCGACAGCTGCTTCTCGACGACACCACCCATTGTCAGGACTGAGCTTCTGAGCCCCTCGAGATCCTTGTTAAATCGCCTTGAGATGTGGCCAGTGATGTCGCTCGCTTCCATTTTTTCCACCCATTGCCGTTCAGAATGCCTGCTGATTGTGACGCTATCATGAATGTCCAGCGCAATAACCTGCTTCTCAATTAAAACTCGAATTCCAGATCCAGTTGAATTCGGTTGTAACCATGCTTGTTGCCGATATTTTCTTCTACGTCGTTAAGAAAAAGAGTTCCGCCCATCGACCAGTTATCGGCCAGTCCATATTTTGCCTTCAACGTAAACCCGGTGGCGTCGGTGCCACCGCCACCAAAATCCGAATCCGTAAAAGTACCCATCGTCGAATCCGCCTCCAGGTCCTGGTAGGCCGCCGAACCCTGCCATCTTCCCGGTGCATTCGCCTTGCCAACCTGGGCTCCAAATGCGTAACCGGTGTTGTTCGTATCAGGGTCTGAGTTCTGAATAAGATTCGCGAATATCATCAATGGCAGGTCACCGACCTTAGTGTCGAATTGGCCGAACAGTTCAAGCAGCTCATAATCGAATACCAGGTTGCCGTTGACATCAACACTATTGCCACGCGGGTTGCCATCATAGAACGGCAAATTTCCGACTGTCGCAGAATAATCGAGGTAGCCGACACCAACTGTCAGCGTGTTGCCTTCTGACACGTCAAATTTCACGCCGCCTTGTGCCGCCAGCAACAAGGAATCATCTGATGATGACCGCTCCTCGACGGAGAAATTAGCGAGCGTACCGAAGAACATGCCCTTCTTGTATAGGAGCGCCAGGCCTTCGGGGTTCAAATCGCTGTCCCAGATCAGCGCATGACCGCCGGCCCGGAATAGAGGGTTTTTCATCTTGCCCATATAAACATGCAAGTCGGCGTTAGGCGCCCAATCAACGTAAGCACGGTCAATGCCAATATCCTTTCGCGAAAACCCGTCATCAAATGTCTGATTGGTCGATACCGGGTTATCACCCCCGCTGGCAAGCTGGACGACTGCTTTGACTTTTTCATTGACATCCGCAGTCAGCCCAAGGCGAATTCGGAAACGGCCACGCCCACGTCTTTCCTCGCCATCTTCGTCGACGGCCTCATACCTGGGACGAATGTCGCCGCTGAGTTTGATCGAGTCCGTCCAGGACTCTTCGGCCCCGGCCCGGGCAGGAAACAGAGACACGATCAAAACTAGCATCGCCCCAACACTGGATGTACATATGGCTGATTTCATTAAATATTCCTTGGTTTTTCTTGCCTGATTCGTTTCGAAACTGAAATGCCACCTGGCACTTCCATTGCGACTAGACGACATATATTTTCGCGCACGTTACAAACAAGTTGTTTCACCATGGTGACAATTTTATTGCAGTTTTGTGACACTCAGGAAGAAAGGCCTGAAATCGGTGAAAAACCGGCTCAACGCCGGCTACCTGCCCGGACGTCGATGGCCATCGTCAATCTTTTTTGCCGCTGATACCAGCGCTCAGATCCGCTTCGGCGACAATAATGCGGCTGAGGGGAAACTGACACGAGAATCTGCTGCCACGACCCGGCGTGCTCTCTATTTCCAGGGTCGCATCATGTCTTTCGAGAACGTGCTTGACAATTGCAAGCCCTAGTCCCACGCCGCCATCGTCTCGGCTTCGTCCCGGATCGACGCGGAAGAATCGCTCGGTAAGCCTTGGCAAGTGCTCGGACTCGATGCCGATTCCGGTATCTTCAACCGTCAAAGTTGCACAGGCTTCATCACTCTCCCATAGCAGTTTTACCTGCCCGTTATGAGGCGTATGTCGAACTGCGTTCGACAAGAGATTGACAATGACGGATTCGATCTCGGCCTTGCTTCCATAAAGCTGCGCTCGAGAATTACACTTGACATCGATTGCCGGTGATTCGCCTTGTCCGCCAAGCGATTTCTTCGCTGCCGCCAGGAGCCTGCAGACATCGACTACCTCGTCAGTTGGTGCCGCACCCGCTCCTTCGAGGCGTGATAGCTCCAGGAGTTCGGCAACAATCCTGTTCATCCGATTCGCCTGAGTCTTCATTTGCAGCAATGGCTTTCGCCACTGTTCCGGCATCTCGTTTTCTTCGGCCATCGTATCAAGATAGCCGCTGACCACAGTCAATGGCGAACGAAGTTCGTGAGAAGCATTGGCGACGAAGTCCCGCCGCATTGCTGCCAGTCGCCGGCGTTCCGTAATGTCCTGAATAAGCAGTAACAACTCATCGGCCCCATACGGAACGATTCTGCAAAGCAGCCAGCCACCCTCTTTGGCTGGAGAACGTATTTCAATGCCCTTTTCGAATTTACGGGCCTGCAGATATTTGCCAAATGCGGGGTCACGCAGAATGTTGTCAACACGGTGCCCCTGGTCCTGCCGGCGCCTGAATCCCGCAAGTCGTTGCGCCGCTTTGTTACACAGTACAATCTCGAAGTTACTGTTCAGAATGATTCCGCCGTCCGGCATCGCGTTGGCCGACTTGCGGACTTCCTTCAACAATCGGCGGTAACTTTTCTTGTACCGCTTGCTTTCCGACCGTTGATAGTTGAAACGGGAATACAGCTGCGACCAGATGCTGTCTCCATACTTCAAACTACCGAAATGTTTGTCCCGCAGTGCTTGCTCGAACTTGAGCATTTGACGGATATGCCAGCCAAGGGCCAGCAGTGCCGCCACCAGCAATCCAATGACGATCTGATCGTAAAGCCAGCCGATCAGCGCTCCGCCGGCGAGCAACAGCAGATGGCCGCTTATCACTTTTCGTCGGACTCTTTGCATCACCAGCCCTGCATCAGTTCACTGACAGACAATTTGGCTCCCTAGCCTTCTTTCGACGAGAATCGATAACCCGCGCCACGAACGGTTTGAATATGACGCTCCACGCCGTGGGCAGTTAGCGCTTTACGCAATCTTCGCACATGCACATCAACGGTTCTTTCCTCGACGTAGACATTGGCGCCCCAGACCCGATCAAGCAACTGGCTGCGGCTATAAACCCGATCTGCGTGCGTCATCAAATACTGCAGTAATCGGTACTCTGTTGGACCAAGGTGCACGTCTTCGCCATTGACCGTGACACGATGCGCCGCGGCATCGAGCGTAATATCGCCCGTGGTAGTCGTTTCGCCACTCCCCGTCCCTGCACGACGAAGGACTGCCTTTATGCGCGCGATCAGTTCGCGCGGAGAGAATGGCTTCGTTATGTAGTCATCGGCGCCTCCCTCCAGGCCGACAACCTTGTCGTGCTCGTCCGCTCGCGCCGTCAACATGATGATCGCAAGATCCTCGTAAGCCTTGTCGCGCTTCAATAGCCGCGTCAGCTCGAGGCCGCTCATGTCAGGCAACATCCAATCGATCAATGCCAGTATTGGTTGTTCGTCAGCCAGGAGCTGCCTTGCCTGCCTGCAATCTTCCGCCTCAACGGTTTCGTAACCCGCGCGCGACAGGTGAAACGCAATCATCTCGCGAATCGGCTGCTCGTCTTCAACTATGAGAATTTTTTCGCTATTCACTGCCTGGGCCATACCAGAAATCGATCGAATTACCGGTTCGTGATCGCGATCGGGGCACGTCACTACGGCAAGAACCTCATATTACAGCAGCCAAATATTACAACTCTGTTACGGGGAAAATAACGGATATTCGAATCGGCTGGCCGTTATCGACCGGGTGAGCAACTTACTGTGGCGACGACGGCTTCTCGGCGACCTTCGTGCGAAGGTAAGCCGGAGCCAGAAATTCGGGCGCAATCGCCTGATCGGTTTCGACCATTAGCAGACCAGGAGGCAACAGGTGCTTCGCTCTTGGAACACTAATCGGCAGCTGTGCCGAAATTTGCTGCCGATTTGCCCGAAACAAGTCCGGGTAATGTTCCCAAGCCCCGCCGGCAGCAGCATAGGGTGCGTTAACGGCTGATAGCTCACCGACCGACTCGATCGACTCGCTGTCGATCAGCTCCGGCAGTCCATTTGCACCTTTCCGGAACCAGGCCAGGTAAATTTCGTTCATCCTGGCATCCTGTGCCACGGCGACGGTGTCGTGCGGGTAGTCCGCAAATGCCTCAACCGCAATTGCGGCAAGTGACGATACCGGCGCAACCGGAACTTCAGCCGCGAAACAAAGGCCCTGCACAACCGACGCGCCGATTCGCATGCCGATGAATGAGCCTGGCCCATTTCCCAGCACGATGGCGTTCAGGTCCCTTATAGAGATGTCGCGCTCGGACAGCAGCTCCGAAATCATCGGCAGCAGGACCCGCGTATGAGCACGGGGTTCTATTACGTGTCGTTCCGTAATTTCCCCGGATACCTGCAGCGCGACTGAACAGGCGTTCGATGAGGTGTCGACTGCCAGGATCTTCATCTGGCACACCGGTCAGGTGATTTCGATTCATGTGCCGCCAGAAACTGCTGAACTTCCGTTAGCGACCCGGTATTGCGCATCGGTTCAAGACTCTTCAAGAACATCTTTCCGTAGCTCTTGCTGGTGATTCTCGGATCACACAATACTACGACGCCGAAATCGCTCTGGTCACGCAGCAGCCGCCCTGCGCCCTGCTTCAATGCAAGCACGGCAAGCGGCAGTTGATGACTCGTAAATCCGTTGCCGCCCTGGCGCCGGATAAACTCGAGCCGCGCCATCATCAGCGGATCGGCCGGCGATGCAAATGGTAATTTATCGATTGCGACTATGCTGAGCGCCGTCCCGCGCACATCGACGCCTTCCCAGAAACTGCCCGTACCCAGCAACACGGCATCGCCATGCTCCCTGAACCTGCGCAGCAAATCGTCGCGCGGCGCGTCCCCTTGAACAAGGAGCGGCCTCCCCTTCAGGCGCTTTTTCCGGGTCTTGAACCAGCGTCGAGCTGCGTTTAAAGCGCGATGGCTTGTAAACAGGCAGAACATTCCGCCAGAGGTCATATCCAGAAGCGGCATCACGCTTGCGAGCATCTGTGTTGTGTGATCCTGGTCCGACGGTTGCGGCATATTTGCGGGCAGCCAGATCAACCCGTTTTGCTCCAGGGCGTAGGGGCTGGGAAATGTCAGGCTTGTAGCGGTACCCAGGCCCATGCGATCCGTGAAATGGGAAAAATCCTCTCCGACCGCCAGCGTGGCGGATGTAAATATCCAGGCCTGGTGGCCGGCATTGATCAGCCCGCTCATCGTATCCGCCACGTCCAGCGGTGTCAGGTTCAGGCGAATACTGCGCGGATTGACATCCAGCCAGCGAAGCCCGTCCCACGATTCATCACTTGCCAGGTGCGAAAGTCGCTCTATGACCGAATACAATTGATCATAAAGTTTCTCAATCTCGATCGAGCTGTCGGCGAGTTGGCTGACCGCTTCCAGCAATTCCTTTAGCG
>JAHEFD010000138.1 GCA_024640345.1 Woeseiaceae bacterium | reverse complement strand
GCGCCAGCGCCAGTTATTTTCGGCTGTTCCGGGTGTATTCAGACGCGCCTCGGATCCCAGGCCCAGGTAGTCCTGGAGGGGCGCAATGGCCATTCGTGCAGCGGATCCGAAGGCGAGCCTGACCATGTCGAGGTGAATGCTTGCTGCCCGCCCACGACAGGCGTCCCGTATCATTTTTCGTGTCTTACTGACTTCCTGAGTACTAACTGCGCCACCAGGGTTGGCGCGATACCAGCCGGCCGTCGTATCGTTATCGTGTGTGCCGGTATAACAAACGCAGTTTTCACCGATGCCGGTTATGTTGAAATCGTTCCGCAAGACTTCGAACTGCAGGACTTTCATGCCCGGGATGTTGTGCCGGGAACGCAAGCTATCGACTTCCGGCGTAATGACGCCCAGGTCCTCGGCAACGATTGAAATGTCTCCAAGGGATTTGCGGAGCGCGGTGAAAAGCGCGTCCCCCGGACCTTTGTGCCATTCGCCGGCTCTCGCGGTCAAAGCGTTTCGCTCGATCGCGAAGAAGGATTCAAACCCCCTGAAGTGATCAATCCGGACAAGGTCGGCGATCTGCATGGAATGCCGAAGCCGGCTTATCCACCAACGATAGTTTTCAGCTGCATGTGCGTCCCAGTCATAGACAGGGTTTCCCCACAATTGCCCATCCTCGGAAAAATAGTCCGGCGGGACGCCAGCTACCAACTCCGGCCTGCCGTTCTTGTCCAGCCGTAGAAGTTCGGGCGATGCCCATGCGTCAGCGCTATCAAGAGCAACGTAAATAGGCATGTCGCCAAATAGCAGTATTCCCTTCTCATGCGCATACTGCTGCAGCTTTTGCCACTGATCGTAAAACAGGAACTGCTCGATCTTAACAAGCTGAAGAAGACTGGCCTCGTCTCGCTCCAGTTTTTGTATCGCCTTGACGTCCCGGGATCGATATCTGGCGGGCCATCGTAGCCATTCCTCTTCACCATGCCGGGATTTGAGAACCCGAAACAAAGCGTAGTCGTGTAACCAGTTGGAATTATGCCTGTCCTGGAACCGGTCGAACCCGGATTGCAGGTCGGCGTTTGCCCGCTCGGAAAACCGCTTCGCAGCAAGGCGAATCAGCGCGGTTTTTTTTGGGATCAATTGTTCGAAATCCGCCATCGCGGAAGGAAGCCCGGTCAACGGCGTCAGTTCCTTTCGAGCAAGCAAGCCTGTCTTAACCAGCCCGCCGACGTCGATCAGCATCTCGTTTCCGGCGAAAGTCGACAGGGACTGATAGGGAGAATTGCCGAAGCCGGTCGGACCGATCGGAAGGAATTGCCAGACACCCAGGTTCATGTCACTCATCGTGTCGATGAATCGAAAGGCGGCATCGCCTATTTCACCGATGCCATAGTTTCCTGGCAAGGATGTGAGATGCAGGCAAACGCCTGCCCGGCGGTGTCGCGTAAAAAGATTTGAAAATTTGGTAGCCATTTTTTCCAGCTATAACCGTCTGGTCTGATTGTATCTTTTTCGCTAACAATCAACTGCCCGGGATGAAAAGAGACGAATTATAATTGCGCCAAATGTCATGCTGAGACATAGTTACGCGGCTCCGAAAACGGCAGGCGCATCTGCCTCGGCAGCCCAATTACCCGGAATCATCCATGGCTTCACCACAACCACGACTGACCCAGGGTCCGGTCGGTCGACAACTGGCCGGCATGGCTGTGCCTGTGCTGTTCGGTATTGCCACGATGATGCTGCAGAACTTCATCGATATGTGGTTTATCGGCCAGGTCGGTGTGCGCGAGCTCGCAGCACTCAGTTTCGCCTTCCCGGTGCTAATGGTCGTTACCAGCGTCGCAATCGGCCTGGGTGCAGGGACATCTTCTGTGGTCGCGCGAGCAATTGGCGCTGACAATCATCGACGCGCGCGACGTTTGTCGACAGACAGCCTGATTCTGTCGTTTGGCGCAACCGCGATAATCAGCGTAATTGGAGTAATGACGATTCCACCGTTGTTCCGTTTGCTGGGCGCGCCGGAAGAGATGATTCCGCTGATTAGCGGTTACATGAAGATTCTTTACATCGGCGTTCCCTTTGTCGTTGTTGGTATGGTCGGAATGAGCAGTATGCGTGCAACGGGCGACACGAGGTTGCCGAGCATGCTGATGGTGATTACCGCAATCATCAATGTAATCCTTGATCCTGTTCTGATTTTCGGTATTGGCCCGATTCCGGCGATGGGATTGAATGGTGCGGCGATGGCGGCTTTGCTCGCGCGCGCGACGATATTTGCCGGCACGCTTTACCTGATGCACCGACGTTTTGACTTATTGACGTTCAAAAGGCCGAACCGGGATGAGATGTTGCGATCATGGGCGGATATTCTGCACGTCGGGCTACCTGCGGCAGGAACCAATGCCATCATCCCCATCGCTACCGGCGTTATCACGGCGATGCTCGCCAAATACGGACCGGAGACTGTCGCCGGTTTTGGTGTCGCGAGCAGGGTCGAGTCGCTCGTTCTTGTAATGTTCTATGCTTTGTCAGCAGTTATCGGGCCATTCGTTGGCCAGAATATCTCTGCGAATCGTCCCGACAGGATTCATCGTGCCCTGAACATCTGCACATTTTTCTGCATTGGTTCCGGTTTGGTTATCGCGCTCCTGTTGGCGCTTTCCGGCGACTGGGTTCCCTCGCTATTCAGTGATCATGCCGAAGTGACCGACGTTGGCGCCTTGTTCCTGCTCATCGTTCCAATCAGTTATGGTGCCTACGGTATGGTGATGGTTATGAATGCATCGTTTAACGGGATGGGCAAGCCCATGCCGGCGGTGAACATAAGTGTCGGGCGTATGGTTGTGATCTATCTCCCCGTGGCATTCGTTGCGGAGAAGTTTTTCGGTGTGGCCGGTGTGTTTGCTGCGTATGCGGTGGCCAATTTGCTGACCGGTGTTCTTTCCTACCTTTGGGCGAGAGCGTCTGTTGACGCACAGTGCGAACTAAACGCTGTTCAGGTAGCTGCGCCGGAGACTCGCTAAGCCTCAAACTCTTTCAATACCCGGCGTCGGTAGTAGTAATGCATGCCGATCCCGCGACTGGCGAGGAACAGGGCGAGTGCCAGCCAGAGTCCGTGATTCCCCAGGAAGCGGAACGCATACCATGCCGGCAGGAAGACGGCGAAAGAAGAAATCAGCATGATGTCCCGCATCTCCCGTGCGCGAGTCGCACCGACGAAAACGCCGTCATAAAGATAGGACCAGACTGCAATCACGGGCATCGCTGTCATCCATGGCAGGTAGACCAGGGTGATCTCTATCACCTCAGGGATATCGGTGAGCAGACGAACGAGTGATGAGCCGCCAAGAAAAAAGAATGCGCCGAATCCGACGGATACGTAAAGTGACCAACGCAAAGCCAGCGTAACCGCCCGCCGAAGAGCGCCCAGGTTTCGGGAGCCAACGGCTTTCCCGACCAGGGCCTCCGCCGCGTGAGCGAAGCCGTCGAGTGCGTAGGCCATGAGGTGCATCAGGTTAATCAGCACTGCGTTGGCAGCGAGGACGAGTCCGCCCATTCTTGCGCCTGCTGCAGTAACGAAAGCGAAAGTGAACATCAACGCCATCGTGCGTACGAGAAGGTGGGTGTTGACGGCAAGAAATGCCGTGTACTCCTTCCACGTGGTGAGGTGAGCAATGCGCATGTGCCCGCCGATATCCTGCATATACCTGAATGCGTAAATGGTGCCCACAAGGAGGCCGGTAAATTCAGCGATGACGGATGCCGCAGCGACACCGTCAACCGTCATGCCAAGGCCGATCACGAAGAACAGGTCCAAAGCAATGTTGGTCACGTTGATTGCCAACACGATATAAAGCGGTATGCGCGCATTTTGCAGGCCCAGGAACCAACCGATGAGCACGTAGTTTGCAAGCGTTGCCGGTGCGCTCCATATACGAATGAAGAAATAGTCGTTTGCGAAAGCTGCGACATTTCCCTCAGGTCCGAGTGCCCGCATTGCAAGGGTGGCAATCGGATTTCGCAGCAATATCAGGACGAGCGCAATTGTTGCGGCAACGACAAGCGCCTGGCCAAGAGCGATTTTCAGGCCATCGCCGTCCTCCGCTCCGAATCGTTGTGCTGTTATTCCGGTCGTCCCCATACGCAGGAAGTTGAACCCTGCGTAGAGGAAACCAAATATGGTCGAACCAATTGCGACGGCGCCAAGATAATACGCTTCGTCGAGGTGACCCGTTACGCCTGTATCGACCATGCCGAGAAGCGGCACAGAAACATTCGAAAGAATCATTGGCGCGGCGATGCGCCAGACGTCTCTGTTAGTTGGCAGGGAAGGCATCTGATTCGGGGTCGGAGCCTTGCTCTGACCCCTGTTTATCAGAAGGCGTTAACGCCCGTGAGCTCTTTGCCAACGACGAGCTGATGTACGGTTTCCGTACCTTCGTAGGTGATAACACTTTCGAGGTTAAGCATATGGCGAATAGGAACGTACTCAGCGCTAATGCCACTGCCGCCAAGCATGTCGCGAGCATCACGCGCGATGTCGAGCGCCGCACGGCAATTGTTCCACTTCGCTACCGACACCTGTGTTGGCGTCATTCGACCTTCGTCTTTCAGTCGGCCAAGTCTCAAAGACAACAATTGTGCGGTCGTGATCCGGCGCGCCATATCCGCAAGTCGCAGCTGAATTGCCTGGTTATTAGACAGCGGCCTGTTGAACAGGATTCTGTCCTCGGTGTACTTCAGTACCTCATTGAGGCAGGCCTGGGCAGCGCCGATTACTCCCCAGGTGATTCCGTAACGCGCCTGCGTCAGGCAGCTTAGTGGTCCTTTGAGACCGATGGTGCCGGGCAGCATGCTTGAGCCAGGCACGCGTACGTTGTCCAGGAAAAGTGCACTCGTCACTGATGCGCGTAACGAAAACTTGTTCTCGATCTCCTGTGCCGTGTACCCCGGCATATCTTTTTCAACGATGAACCCGCGCACACCTTCTTCAGTCATTGCCCATACGATGGCGGCATCCGCGAGATTGCCATTCGTGATCCACATCTTGGAACCATTGATAACCCAGTCATCGCCGTCACGCTTTGCGTGTGTCTTCATGTTACTCGGATCCGACCCGCCCTGTGGTTCGGTCAGCCCAAAGCATCCGATTGCTTCGCCGCGCGCCATTGCTGGCAACCAGCGCTGTTTCTGTTCCTCAGACCCATAGGCATGTATCGGAAACATCACGAGGCTGCTCTGTACCGAAACAAAGCTTCGCAGTCCGCTATCGCCGCGTTCCAGTTCCTGGCAGATCAGGCCATAGGAAACTGAATTGAGTCCTGCGCAATCGTAGCCGTCGATAGAGCTGCCAAGCAGGCCCAGAGCGGCGACTTCGCCAACTAATTCGTGCGGGAATTCGTGTTTCTCGAAAGCCTCCCGGATAACAGGAATCACTTTTTCGTCGACCATTCTGCCAACGGCGTCCTGCACCATGCACTCTTCTTCCGAGAGCTCGGAGCGAATGTCATAAAGATCCATCGGATCCAGCTTGCGTTTGCCGGATTTGGAGTTTTCTGAGGAGATTGCGGTGGCCAAGGTGCCTCCAGAGCGTCATGAACTTCAAATGGGCTCGTGATTCTACCGGATTGCCACTGGGGCTAATAGCGTTTCAGCGATCTTCCGGCGGCGATCTTCAGATCGGAATTCCGAAACGTCGATAGATGTTTGAAAGCATCCAGGCTGGCGCGATCATCATCAGCTGGATGTCTCGCATGACCGCGCGAAAGACAGCGCCGGTGCTGTCGTTTGAAGAGCGGCCCAGGTAAATACCGGCCAGGCTCGAGGCAAAAAGTAACGCTGCCACGTAGGAATGCGGCCACGATGATTGCTGAACGCGGATCTGCAGGGCGGCGATACCGAAAACGAAGGGCAACATGCCGATAGCCAGCGGCATCGAAATGATGAAATAGTAGACAGAAGCAGCCATCAGAAACGTGCTGCCCCAGTTCAGGAGCGGTGAAATCTGCTCAAACTCCGAGGGTACCGGCAGCACCCACAGCA
>JAHEFD010000137.1:3065-6096 GCA_024640345.1 Woeseiaceae bacterium | reverse complement strand
GCGCTTGTCCTGATCACATCCATTATCCAGGTTCCGGCACTGCTGATTATCGCACCAATAGTCGTGTGGGTGTTTTCGTTTGCCGATCCGTTGCCCGCGACGCTGTTTGCGATTTACAGCCTGCTTGTTGCGCTGAGCGACAACGTATTGAAACCAATATTGCTGGGGCGCGGCGTCGACCTCCCTGCTGTCGTAGTTCTCATTGGTGCTATCGGCGGAATGATCGAGTATGGCATCGTCGGGCTGTTTCTCGGAGCTGTCATCCTCGGCCTCGGATACACGATCATTTCTGACTGGCTGCAAACACCCGGCGACGATTCAAACAAGACTGATGCCGGTTTGGGCGGGTAAGCAAGCGCAATGAAGTACCTGGTTTCTGCGTTGCTGGCGCTGTCAGCATCCTGGCTCAGCGCCTGCGCTGTCGTCGGACCGGACTTCGTTCGGCCGGATTCCCCACTTGGGCCGGATTGGTATGAAACCGAACATGCGCGCTACGAGACCACGGCGGACCAGCAGTCACTCTGGTGGCAAGCCCTGGGAGATCCGGTTCTTGACGACCTTGTTGATCTTGCACACCGACAAAATAACTCATTAAAGATCGCCGGCTTACGAGTGCTCGAGTCACGCGCGCAACTTGGCATTGCCAGTGGCAACCGGTATCCCCAATCACAGGCTGCTGTCGGCGATATCGCCGCATTACGTGCAAGCGAGAACGCAGCCAACACCGCAGCCGGCGACCTTTCTTTTACGCAATACAGTGTTGGCGCGGGCGCTTCCTGGGAAATCGATTTCTGGGGGAAGTTTGCGCGTGGAATAGAAGCGGCAGACGCAGCGTTTCTCGCATCGGTGGCAGGATACGACCAGGTGATGATACTGGTGACTGCACAAGTCTCCGGCACTTACGTCGCTATTCGAACGCTTGAAGAGCAGCTTCGAATCACGAACGAGAATATCGCGATTCAGCAGCGCAGTTACGACATCGTCAATGTGCAGTTCGAAAACGGTTCAACCTCGGAGCTCGACGTGCTGCAGGCACGAACCTTGCTAATGAGCACCAGGGCGTCGGTGCCGGCATTGCAAACGCAATTGTCCCAGGCCAGGCACGCATTGAGCGCCCTTCTCGGTATTCCTTCAGCAGACCTGGGTGACTTGCTCAATACCACCGCACCGATTCCCAAGATTCCGCAACACCTGGCAGTCGGATTACCCGCGGACCTGCTTCGCCGCAGGCCGGATGTACGGCAAGCCGAATATTTCGCGATGGCGCAAAACGCAAGAGTGGGGCTCGCCAGGTCGAACCTCTATCCGAGCTTTTCGTTATCCGGCTCTGTTGGGCTGGTTGCCGCCGGCGGTACCAGCACGACCCGGTCGGGCGAGAGCGGTTTTGGCCAGCTCTTTGACACGGACAGCCTGACTTATTCATTTGGCCCGAGCTTCGTCTGGCCATTCCTGAACTATGACCGCCTTAAGAACAGCGTTCGCGTGCAGGATGCACGACTGCAACAATCGCTGATCGCATACAGAGAGACCGTGCTGCAGGCGGCAAGAGAAGTAGAAGATGCCATCGCGGCGCTCGACGGTGCGATCCAGCAGGAAGAACTGTTGCTGGCAACGGTAGTCAACGCGCAACGGTCGGCACAAGTAGCCATGTTGCGCTTCAACGAAGGCTTTGCCGACTACCAGCGCGTTTTGAACGCACAGCAGGCACTGTTCGCGCAGCAAGGCCGCTACGTAACCGTTCGCAGCAACGTCGTCAGCAGTTTCATTTCTCTGTACCTGGCACTGGGAGGAGGATGGCAGGTGCGCCTCGACGCTAATCTCGTCGATGAGGAAACACGCGACGCGTTGAATGAGCGGACCGACTGGGGCGATCTCATCGATGCCACAGAGGCGGAATCAAGTATGGCAACTCCGGATACGACCACCATTAGCGAGACACCAAGATGAATGAGAAGGTGGAAACCAAAGAGCAACAAGAGGAAGTAGTGCCGGAAAAAGATCCGGTCCGTGTGTGGACTGTCAGAATACTGGTGTTGAGCGTCGTGCTATTGGCTGGCTATTTGACTGCCGACAGGTTGACTCCTGTCTCCACCCAGGCGCGCGTGCACACCCTGGTTGTACCGATCGCTCCTGAAGTTTCGGGGACGGTTGTAGACGTCGAGGTCAGCAACAATCAGTTGGTGCAGGCAGGAGACGTTCTATTTCGCCTGGACGATGACCGATACAAACTGGCAGTAACCAGCGCGGAGGCAAATCTTCAATCGGCCCGTCAGGCTACGGGCGCATCGGGCGCCGGTGTGGATGCGGCAGTGGCCGCTGTCGCATCGGCCGAGGCCGGCCTTGTGCGCGCGGAGCAGGATGCGGTGCGATTGCGCCGGATTAAAAGTCAGGATCCCGGTGCCATATCCGACCGCCGGGTTGAAACTGCCGAAGCTTCTCTGATTGTCGCAGAGCAGCAGCTTGCAGCGGCGAGGGCGAACCTGGAGCAGGCGCGCCAGAATCGGGGCAGCGTCGGGGAAGACAACTCGCGAATAATGCAGGCGCTGTCCGCGCTCGAACACGCGCAGCTCGATCTGGAGCGAACGGCCATCGTCGCGCCGGCAACGGGCGTCGTTACCGATGTTCGTCTCGATCGTGGCAATTTCGCTGCAGCAGGCGTTCCGCAGATGACCTTCGTTGCAACCGAGGACATTTGGGTCCAGGCCGATTTTACCGAGAATAATCTTGGCAATGTTGATCGCGGAGATTCGGCCGGAATCGCATTCGACATCTTTCCGGGGCGAGTTTTCAAAGGCAGCGTGCGTGCGACAGGATTCGGCGTGGCGGTGGATAATGCACCGCTCGGCAGCTTGCCAACGATAAGCAACAACCGGCAGTGGCTGAGGGACGCACAGCGGTTCCCGGTTGTCATCGATTTCGAGATGTCTCCCGAAGACATGCGAAAACTCAAAGTAGGCGCGCAGGCTTCGGTCATTATTTATGCGAGCGACAGCTGGTTCTTCAATACGCTTGGTGCTCTCTACATTCGTAT
>JAHEFD010000137.1:0-2965 GCA_024640345.1 Woeseiaceae bacterium | reverse complement strand
TATACCTTGTTGATCGCTTTCGCAGGCCTGGTGTTTGGCCAGAGAATTTTCGAGGCAAATGGATTACGTGACGATGCCGCGACCTGGAGCTATGCATTTCTCACCATGATCGTCGTCCTCGCGCCAGCGGCGCTCGACTCCAATTTCGGCAGCAGCGCGGATGCTCGATTCTATGACCGCCTGTTCATGTTCATCTGGGCCACAGTCTATGGCGTCAGTGCGGTATATATCTTCGATGCATTGTGGCCGCGTGCGAGTCAGAAAGAAATTGCACCGGCCTCGACGGACTAATTAACGCTGAGCCGGCGACGCAATCAGGATCCTTTTTGTTCGGAAATATAGGCGGAGACGAGACCGGCGACGAGCACTGCAACATAGAATTGACCGGTCACAGCCTGCATGTAGGCGAGGCTTCGAGCTATTGCCGAAACGGGCAAAATGTCGCCGTAACCCAGCGTCGTCAGGGTAACAAAGCTGAAATAGAGCCAACTGCTGTCCCAGCCCGCTTTCTGCGCGCTGCTTAATCCGGTAAAGGATCCCGGCAGCATTAATTCCAGGACCGAATAAGTGAGCGCCCATAACACGCCAAGCATCAGGAATATACAGACAGCACCAACCAGTCGATTGACGTTGATTTCAGCGCTGAAAACCACCTGCTTCAATGAAAAAACAATAGTGATTAACAGGAAGCCTATCAGCGAAAATATGGAGCCGTACTGAAAGATCGCCAATTCGAAATCCACGGCGATAATGTTGAGGACCAGACCCGCAATGACAAAGACCATCCCGAATGTAAAAAAAACGCCGCCGCCTCTTAAGCTCCAGATGCCAGCGAGCAGAAGAATGGAAAACAGGACCCCCCTGACGAGCGGTGCGCTGACAACGTTCAGGTCATCGGCCACCGGAATGGTAAACAGCAGAATCAGAAGTGCACCTAGCAGGTAAAAGAAGTTGGTTCGTCCCACAGCTCCGCCCCTCCGAGGTGTATGCCTAGTTCCGGATTAACCCGTCACGTGCCAGGCGTTGACCGATTGCTTTTGCCTCCTTACCAATTGCCGTATAGCCTTGTTGCTGATCGAAGTCCTGTACAATTTTTGCCGACGATTCGATAGCCCATACGGGCTCCCTGGTGCTCGCCGAGTAGACTTGTGTTGCCAGTACGAGCGAATGCTTGAGCTCCAGGCTTTTTGGTTCACTATACTCCGTCAGTTCAACGCTAAACACATTGTAATAATAGGTCGACCTCAAGTTGTAGGTTGCCTGCGGATTCATGTTTTTCATTTTGCCTTCTGATGCCAGGCTTACGAACTGCGTGACCAGCACCGCATCAGAATCAAGTGATTCGGCCATCGATATGAATGTCTCGCGGTTTACTGGTGTCCTGGTGTTCATTAACGAAGTACTCGCGACGGCCTTGATACCCCGCGATGAAAGATCTTCGACAATAGCCTGCTCGAGATATCGTCGTGCATCGAACGATTTGAACAACGAAATAACCAGCACATTCTCATATGGCGCATCTGTGGAGCCAGATAACGGCAGAATTGTCGTGACCCGGGGACCTGAAGCGCATGCCTGCAGCAGGACCGCGATACTTAATGCCAAAATTACGTTTTTCATGGTTAATCCTTATGCGAGTTACCAGCATTGCTGTCGATAGTACCGGTGCAGAATATTGAGGGTCAGCGAAAATCTGCGAGCAATCACTCTGGCGATTGGTGTTTCCAGCAATGACATTTCGAGCGCCATCTGCAATCCGTAGCCGTTCAGGCGACAGATTCTAGCACCTGCCATAGATACAAGTGGACTGTTTAATTTTCCCGACTGTCAGCGCGCCAGGCATTCAGAGCAATGTGGTTTTATTGCTCTGCGATCGATGTACACGTGTGGTCAAGAGGTTTTCTTAAAGTTGGCCCTTGATCGGCAACTTGCTGAGAAACGAGGCGCTGAATCGCTGCCACCAACCCGTCTGCGGCTCCTTGGTGAGATTGATCTCCTGGCCATTCTCGATTCCTTTCCAGCGCAGCTTGTCCTTATCGCCAAGCGTCACTTGGTAAATCTTTTCGGGGTCGATGTTGTCCAGGCGCTCGGCAAACTTTCCGGCCATTTCCGGTGATTCAATAATTACGCCCATTTCCGTATCGACGTTCTTCGATC
This sequence comes from Woeseiaceae bacterium, assembly GCA_024640345.1. Lineage (GTDB taxonomy): Bacteria > Pseudomonadota > Gammaproteobacteria > Steroidobacterales > Woeseiaceae > SZUA-117. The sequence goes on along the minus strand of JAHEFD010000137.1, from coordinate 808 downwards.
GCTGGTTCCAGTTGAAGGATCCAATGAATAACCTGCGTCGGTCGACAACGAAAGCCTTGGCATGCAGGGTGGTTTTGGGAGCCGTACGACCGATAGCCTCGTCGCCCACGAGGCTTGCATCTGCACGCAATTCGTAAAGGTTGACGCCCATCCGGAGCAGCGGCTTGCGCACCGGCATGTATCCACTATGACTGACACCGTGATTGTTGGAGGCCAATGAATTGGTAAGCACTGCAACCCTGACCCCGCGGTCACGGAGCTTCTGAAATCCCTCGATATCCTCTTTGCGCAGCACAAAGTAAGGCGAAATGATCAACAGTTCCTGTTCCACGCTGACGATCGAGTCTCGCAGTGGTGTTGTAATTGAATCCGCTGCCTCTGCTGAATTTGGCATTGATTTATCCGGAGAATCAAATACGAGCTTGTAGCCTGAAAACGTCAGGGCATTTTCACTATGCTGAAAAGTCTCGGCCATGGAGTGCCTGACGGCATTTGCATACTTGGTCTCGATGATTTCTTTTCTGGACTCCTCCAGGGCTACTCGAATCCTTGCAAGTTCACCTTCCGGATCTTTCACCGCTTTGGTTAAGGCCGGCATCGGTAGTGCAGCTCTGTGATTCCAGTAAGAATCGAACATAGACGACACGTCATGTACCACCGGACCGACGCCGAGCAAATCGAGATCACCAAACGTCGCGCCGCCCGGCGCGCCGAAATACTCATCGCCTATATTCCGACCGCCAATGATCGTTATCTGGTTATCGACCGTGAATGATTTATTGTGCATACGACGGACGACGCGTTTCAT
>JAHEFD010000136.1 GCA_024640345.1 Woeseiaceae bacterium | reverse complement strand
CGCTTTCGCCGCGCCGGGGCAGGTCTTTTCGACTGCACATCAGGCTTGACGACCAACGATGCTCCAGTCCGCCATAGCCATTTTCTCTTACGGTCAGCAGGAACAAATATCGATCAAGATTGTTCGGCCTGCCCAGAAACTTGATCTGGCTTTCACAAATCTGTGACAGGTCATGGCAGATTCTCGCCATGTCGAAATGCATTTCACCAAACACTGCAATTGCGTGAGGAATGCCGGCAGCTTCGAATTCGCCGATGTGGATATTCCCCATTTCGCATGGATGGTCAATCAGCTCTGCGTAATCCGGCGCGACGTAGCGACCAAAATCGTATTGCTCCGCGCCGAGCGGACGCATTGATGTCGCAACCCGCCAGTCGCTGGCGAAACTCGTCGGAGGAGGGACAATCTCAAGATGGCACTCATGATCTTCCTGCCCGACCACTGCGAGAAATACGCACGCTCCGTCGAAAAATCCGTGCGTCGTGTCCAGGTAGGCCCCGCGCACGGACAGGTCGAACGCGTAAATCTCTGCGATAACTGAAAGTGGCCCTTCACAGGCCTCTGCCTGCCAGCTACTTTTGTCGATCTTGCTGAGAGCGATCTCCTCGCCACCGCTTTCGGCGCGAATAGCAACGACATTCCGGGCAAGGTCGCGAATCATATAGCTGCCCGGAATCCAGGCCGGCATGTTGAACACCTGGCCTGCCGGATCGGGCGCCGCTACTGTCACGGACACCTCAAACAGGTGCGCTGAAGGATTTTTTGGTGTGATTCTGTATTGATGAGGTGCAGACATGGCGGCTATTCGACCACGGGCTCAATAAGCTTCAATGTCAGGCACTTTGCGGATCCCCCGGCTTTGAGGAACTCCGACAGATCAATTTCACGGACCCTGAATCCTGCCAACATGAGGCGCGCCTTCAAAGGGTCGGAAGCCTGGTTCAGAAACACCATGTCACCAACGTTGACTGCGTTGCAGGCAAAGTTTCCCGCATCCATTGTGTCAACGACAATTCTCTTGTGTGGTGGTATCCGGCTTTCGATTGCGATTCGCGAATCGTAGTCAAATGCCGGCGGGTGGTACATCAGGAATCCGTCGGTTAGCGGACAGAAACAAGTGTCGATGTGATAGAAACGCGAGTCGACCAGCTTGATCGAGATCAGCTCGAGATCGAAGAATTTCTGAATTTCCTTATGCGCTTCTATTTCAGTTCGAAATCCATAGCCAGTCCACAGCCAGGGACCACCACGATCACGAAGGCAATCACCTGCGCCCTCGAATCCAATCTTCTCGTGAAGATCCAGGAGCTCGAATCCGTTTTCGCGGAACCAGGACTTGAAATGCTGCTCTTCGGGACGTCGTTCGAGCGGCATGAAATGACTTGCAATCGCTTTGTTACCATAGACGGCCCCGGCGTTGGCTGTAAAAACCATGTCGGGCAGATCAGGCTGCGGCTTCATCTCGACGACATCGGCATACTCGGCAATAGCATCCCGCAACTCGAGCCATTGCTTCTTCGCAAGACTGATGTCCAGCGAACCTTCCTGTCCTGCCATCCAGGGGTTGATGACATAGTCCACCGTAAAATAGTCCGGAGGGCACATCAGAATTTTATCGCGCATATCATTCCTTTCCAGGAGCACTCGGCTCGATCCAATTTTTATTATTCAAAATTTTGTTTTTTATTAATGACTTACGCGGGGTAAATGCACTTCCGCCAGCATGCAGCGGACACTGCCGCCCGCCGAGCTTTCGATCTGGTCTATCGGCGCACTGACAATTTTCGCATGAGCTGCAATCGTGGCAAGCTGAGATTGGTTAAGCGACTGGCGCGCCTGCTCCGACATTGCGATCACTTTGTCACCGGACATTGACCGCAACTCGAGCATATTGCCAGCAAAAGACTCCATCTGTTCGAAGCTCAGCGAAACGACCTCATGGCCAGTTTCTTTCAAACTCTTTTCAACGGCCTGTCTCTGGTCCTGCCTCTGAATCGCCTCATCGCAAATCACGGCAAGCGTCTCACCAACGTTCATTAATACATTCGTGTGATAGATGGGCGCACCGTCACGATCGACCGCATCGAAAGCTACCACTTTATAGTTCATCCTTTGCGCGAAATCACCGAGCGCATCCAGGTGGGTGCGAGACGACAGGCAGGCATAAGCGATTCGATTGCTGCGGTCGAGTACGAGGCTACCGGTTCCCTCCAGGTACTGCCCCTCGTTTTCATGACCGGACAGGTCAAGAACTTCCCGGACCTGGAATCCATACTCAGCTGACAACATATCGATGATGTCGGCGCGGCGCTCCGTCCTGCGATTCGGCGCCTCCATCGGGTAGAGCACAACTGTGCCGTCAGCATGAAAGCTGACCCAATTATTCGGGAAGATGGCATCCGGAGTGTGGGGTTCCGCGGTATCGTCGATCTGGATGACCTGGATGCCGCTCGACTCCAGTACCGTTTTCAAACCGTCGAATTCGATCGCAGCGTCAATTTGCTGCTGCTCGGGAGATGACTGGTTCTTGCCCTGAAACTTGTTCGATTCGGCCGTATGCGGATTGCTTTCGAAGCGCACGGGTCGAATCATCAACACGGTCGATGCGGTTTGAGATTCCATTGCTGAAGTCATATCGTTTAGTCTTTCCTTTATGGAAGCAAAGCTTGCCGCCCCACCCACCGGAATACAAGCAAGGAATCGGTCTGTGAATCCCAAGTCGCGAAAATACATTATGGCTGTCCTCAGGAACCCCGCCTGGATCAGTTTTATCTGGTTTGGCATGACCGCGGGGGTGTCCATGCTGGCCACCCCTGTCAGGTTCAGTGCGGCAACGATAACCCGGCCAATCGCCCTGGACGTCGGGCGGGTCGTGTTTGCCGCGCTGAACAAAGCCGAATTTGTCGCACTGATCATTTTGCTGATCGTCGTCCGGGCCTCTGGCAGGATCGGTAACTACTTCGCCGTCACCGGCATCCTTGCGCTGATATTGTTGGCCCAGGCAGTCTGGCTGTTACCCGAGCTTGCGGCACGGACTGACCTGATCATATCCGGGATCGAACCGACGCCGTCTATTGCACATGGCGCCTATTCCGTTATGGAGCTGACCAAACTGGGACTGCTCCTTTTCCTGGGTTTTCGCTCGCTGCAGCTACTGGTCGAACAGAGGTCCGAAAGCAACTAATGCCGCTCATCGTTCTAAGCGTACTGGTCCAGATCGGGCTCATCATTCATGTCATCAGGACCGGCCGTGCCATGTACTGGGTATTCATCATCCTGATGGCCCCCGGCATCGGTTCGCTGGCCTACGCAATTATCGAGCTTTTGCCGGAATTGTCCGGCAACCATCGCGCACGAAATGCGCTCCGAGGCGTCAAAAAGACCCTGGACCCGGGCGGAGACCTCCGGCGGCGTGAGAAGGAACATCGACTTTCAGGCAGCGTTGATGCAACCCGGCGTCTCGCCGGGGAGCTAATGGAATCCGGCCGACACGCGGAAGCCATCTCGCACTACGAAAACGCGTTAACCGGCCTTTATGAGCACGATCCTGACTTGCTGCTCGGTCTTGCGACGGCTCAATTTGCAAACAATCAGTTTGACGAGGCACGGCAGTCGCTGGATCGGCTGATCGAGAAAAACCCTGTGTACCGCTCGCCGGATGGCCATTTGCTCTATGCCAGGTCGGTCGAAGCCTGCGGGGACATCGACAAAGCGCGCGAAGAATACGCGGCCGTCGCCGCCTATTATGCCGGCGCCGAGGCGCGGGCGAGATACGGGCAGTTCCTTGAATCACAGGGCGACAATGAAGCCGCCCTTGACGAATATGAAGAAATTATTATCGCCGCCGATCTCGCTCCCCGGCACTATCGAAAAGCGCAGAAAGCCTGGATCAGCGAGGCAAAAGCCGGCATCCGTCGATTGTCCGGTGATTAGGCTATGACGTGCGAACAAAGCGTACTCACGGCCAGCGACAATCACCGGATCAATGTCTTCAACTGGGATTCGACGAGTGATCCGAAGCCCCGGGGACTCATACAAATACTGCATGGCCTCGGCGATCACGCCTCCCGCTACCAGAGATTCGCGCAGGCCTGTAACGCCAATGGGCTGAGTGTCGTTGCTCACAATCATCGTGGCCACGGCGCCGCTGAGGGTTTTGGCCACTTCGCGGACAGCAATGGCTGGGACAAGGTAATTGCGGATGTATTGCAGGTAAGGCAGCACGTCGCTGACACGTATCCGGATGTGCCGGTCATTCTTCTCGGGCACAGCATGGGCTCATTCGTCGCACAGAGCTTCGTCATGCGACACGGTGGCAATTACGCCGCACTCATTTTGTCCGGATCAACTCTGGCGCCGCGAATCGAGCTTCGAATCTCGAACATTGCTGCGAAGCTTGCAGCGGCGCTAAGCGGCAAACGCCGGGTCAGCAAGTTGCTGAATCACATGGGCCTTGGAAAGATGAACGACAGGTTCAAACCCGCCCGCACGGACTACGACTGGATCAGCCGCGATGAAGCAGAGGTTGATCGGTATGTCGCGGATCCGTTTTGCGGCGGAGAATTCTCGAACCAGCTCTGGTACGACCTGACTCGCGGAATGCTGGAAATCACAGCGGAAGCCGCAATTCAGTCTGTACGATCTGATCTGCCGATCTTCATCCTCGGTGGCGAATGCGATCCCGTTGGCGGAAAAAAAGGGCTGCAAAAACTCGCCGAGGCCTACCGAATCACAGGCCATGACGCCGTGACGGTAACGATCTATCCCGGCGGACGACACGAGATGCTGAATGAAACGAATCGCGACGAAGTGACGTCCGACATTATCAACCGGATCAAAGCCCTGCTCTGACCCCTATCCGATTGCCACACGTCCCTGGGTAACGAGAACCTGGTCCACACATAAAAAAAGAGGCCGCCTCATATGAGACGGCCTCCTCTTTCTTACCTGGCCTCCGGTCGGAAGCCAGGGCACACCAGGGGTGTGCCCGGATTGTTCCGTTAACTTAGAAGTTAACCGAAACGCGACCGAAGTAGTAGCCACCCTGCCAGGGCGCCATGCTACCGGAGCTATATACACGACCACAGCACTGGTCCTGGAGACCAATGGCGTCCAGCTTGTCGGGATACTCATCAAAGATGTTACGACCGCCAACGGTAACCCGCCAGTTGTCGTTAATCTGATAATTAGCCTCGAGGTCGAAGTACGTCGTGGCACCGAAGGTCTGAATACCGACCAACGATCCACTGGACCATTGTGAGTTATCAGATTCACCGTAGTAACGAGCCCGACCCATGATCGACAAATCGCCGGCCGAGTGGGTCGCTGTCAGGTTCCAGCGAATGTTCGGATCAGCGTTCTCGAAGTCATATCGATCTTCGTCATTCAGATACGCACTTGCATCCGACTCGAGCTTGTTCTTCGTGTAGTTCATCGCCAGTTGGACTGTCGTGTCTTGTCCGTTACCCCATTCGATCGGGTAGGAAGCCACGATGTCCGCACCTTGTGTAGAGCTGTCGAAGGCGTTCGTGAAGTAGAACACGCCACCGATAGTCTCGGCACCAGAAACGCCTGCTGCAACCAGCGCAAGGTAGTTATCGTAAGCGCTACCTGCGTTTGGATCGGTCGAAACATCCAGCGTTGAGATCGAGTTGAAGCGATCGTCGACGTCGATATTGTAGAAGTCGACCGTCAACGAGAGTTTCTCGAGGTCAGCTGTGAAACCAACCGTGTAGCTCGTAGAGGTTTCTGCTCTCAAAGGTACCGCACCGAGTGCCTGTGCAACCGGACCGGAGGCCGGGAACAGACCGGTCGCAACCGGGAAACCGTTCGGCAGACGCGTTGATACGTTGGTCGTACCCTGCTGGCCCGGTGTCGGCGCACGGAAGCCCGTGCCGTAGGACGCGCGGAGCGCGAACTGGTCGTTCACGCGGAAGCGACCCGCAACCTTGTAAACGAGCTCGTCACCAAAGTCAGAGTAGTCCTCGTAACGGATAGCGGCCTGCAGGAAGAGCTGTTCGCTGACGTCCGTGCTGATATCGCCATAGACTGCGTAGGAATCACGAGAGTACTTCTCCGAGAATGCCGGTGAGTAACCCGGGAAACCGTT
>JAHEFD010000053.1 GCA_024640345.1 Woeseiaceae bacterium | reverse complement strand
GTCCAATAGATTGCATTGGTATCACACAAGCCGGCATACGTGACCGCGCTATTATATGGCTCGGCCGTTGTTTCTGTCGTGGTCATCGAGCCCGAGGTGTCGAGAATAAACATGACATTCGGCTTCGGATTCGAAGTGGGGTCCGGATTGATCAGGAGCAGTTCCGTATCGTCAGCAAATGCTGGCGAACCCGACAACAATGCAAGGGCACATCCTGTGCTCGTCCATGTGAATTTGCGTGATGAGATCTTCATGATCCGTTCCTCAATAATCATTGGTATGCGCATTTAAATCGTTACCGAAACAGATACGACAGTATTTGTTTCTAGATGCTGTAAGACCGTGACGATGTTGTTGCTACGATCACGAACCTGGAAAACCGCCTCCCGGAATTCTTTCAGCGGAACAGCCCGGCCGTTGATGATGTATTGTGTCATCGGCGTTGCCCGGACTGTCTGTATTTCACATTCTGCGCAGGTCTTGAAGCTGACGCTGGCGTTCGGGGTGGTGGGAACCCGGAGGTCGCTTAATGCTACTTCGTGTGCCAGAGACACGGTCGTGAACTCCGCTGCAGCAGTCAGCGAGAACCCGAGTAAAATTGCAAAAAGCAGTGATTTGATGTTCATGAGGTCTACCCCTTTCCCTAGGTTCTTACCCATCATTAAAGTGTTGGCGCTTCCGGCCCGACCACATAAAAAGCCTGTGTGTGTGTGGCCGAAGCGTCCCGATCAGTTACGCCGCCGCCAGTTCCCTCTCGTTTGGATTCTGCGGTGGCAGTCGCGATAAAGTGATATGCCGCAATTCCACTGCCGACGCCCAGGCTAAATGCCCTGTCCGGAACCAGCGTTGAATTCTCGTAAACGATCTGCGAATTGACGAGATCGTTGGCATTGATGTTCTGGTTCAGCGTTACATTTCCCAGCGTGCTGAACTGTCCCTGGGCAATTGCCTGTTCAAGGCCTGTTTCGGCGGCCTGGAATGCGTTTTCATAGTTCTGATCGTTTCGCGCCATGGCGAGCTCGGTTGTTGCTGTATTCATGCCGGAGATAGCCAGCACCGTCACAACAACCAGCAATATCAGGCCGACCACCAGTGCAGCACCGTCCTGCTTTCCTGGCATCGAGTGATGATTGATTCTGTTTCTCTGCGTCATTGGTCTATCAGCTTCTTGCGTTACGTAACAAAATGGTTTTCGAAACCTGCATACGACGGATCGAATCATTGTAGGTGCCGAGCGCGACATCGCCCGGCGCATAGTTAACAAGGTCGTTAAGGCCGTTCTCTAGCGTGATGCCCCTTACAACCAGCCAGACCCGCGCTGTGAGGACTCGGGATCCCGGTATGTAACCTGCGCTGCCAGGCGTCAGGATGGCATCGCCGGGGTTGACGTAGCGGTCGACCGTATTGTCGTCATCGACATCGACGCCGAATTGCAGCTGCATGTTTTCGACACCTGGAGCCACTTCCTGGTCGGCGATCGTCGAAACGCCACCAACCTGGACCAGTGATTTCCGTCGCAGAGTTGGCACGCCGGGAATCAGGGCGGAGCTTGCCGCGACGTAATATGAGTTGACCAGCAGGTCATGAGTTGCCGAATCGGCCACCGTGTATCCCGGTGGCAGCACGCCGGTGTCAAACAGTGTGCCCTGGATTCTCGTCGATTGAATCTGAAGGCGTCCTGCGGCACCGGACAATCCCGTCGGCGCAACGGTTGCACGCCTGGTTGTCACAACGTCCGAATTAGCCTGGGCACCGCCTGTACCTGTCGCCGGGCAATTGAGGGCATAAGCATTGTTCGTTCCGACCACCGGACGCGACAGGTCCAGCGCCCAGTCCGCTCCACAGGCGGCTGGTGCAGCGAGCCCATTGGGATTGGCATTGCCCAGTACCGATGCGCCTTCAATTGCTGTACCACGACTGTGCCGGCCCCAGTTGCTGGCCATCCGCAAGTCGGATTCGATGGTATCCATCGCAAATTGTGCGGTTTCCTGCACGCGTGCAATTGATTCATTAATAATGAATGCCTGTCGGCTCTGGTTGTAAACCTGTACCGCGCCGATCATCAGGAACGAACCGATAGCGAGCGCAACCAGCAATTCGACGAGAGTCATGCCGGACTGTTTCGTTATCAAAGTGATCTTGTTTTCCTGGTAAGTCATAGCGTCTAAATCCCGAGTACAGGAATTGTGATGGCGTACGTCAGGGTTTCACCGGTCTGTGTCCAGGAAATAGTGATCTGGTACACGGGCGGCGATACTGCGTTGTTGTAAACGACCTGGACTGGCCCGTTCTGCAGTGTTCCATCGTTCGGCAAAGTAGCGGCTGCCTGTTGCAACCAGATGAACACGTCGTTTGCTGCCATCTGGTCGCGCGTACAGTTCACACCGCCATTAATGCAATTATTGTTCGCGCCGGGCAGCGCGGCATATGTGGCGCCGGCCCGCGGGTTGGCGCGAATTCGATCAGCGATATCCCCGGCAAGCGTTACGGCGTGGTGGCGAAAGAGGGAGGTGCTGCCGGCCTGCAGGCTGTGGACGTAAAGTCCTGCAATACCGAGCATGCCGACTGACATAATGATAAGTGCGATCAGAACCTCGACAAGCGTGAATCCACTGACTCGCTTATTGTTCAGGCCTGATGTCGATATGTTTCGCAGTTTCATTAGTTTAGTCCCGCTTGTGTTCATTCAAGTTCGATGTCCGGTCCCGACCCGTGTTCAGGGGCAGGTTCCGCCGGCAGCATCGATCATTGCTTTATCGCTGATGACAGTGGCCCGCCCGATCGGTGTTGCGACCAGTCGTCTTGCGGTCGCGCGCCCGCCAGCGGCGAGCCTCAGGCCGCGATCATCACAAATCATGGCTGTTTGCAGTGCCGGCCCGACGCCGACATCACCGCGGCCAAGACCGGTTCCAGCGAACGAAAAATAGGTTGCGCCGCCATTGGTCGCGACATCGACCAGGTTGTGAACGGCCGGATGGGCCCGCAATACGTTCTCGCCCGCACCGGCGCGATCGATATCACCGTTCAGATCGATAAAGACAATCCAGCCGTCGTTAAATGTCCCGCCACAATTCGCGGCGGCGTCGGTTGAGTTGTTACTGGCACAAATCGTGATATTCGACTTGGACCTTGCGGCTTCGGATCTCGCCAGCTGGAAGCTCGCGTGAAGGTCGTTGGCGGTGCCCGTAAGCTGGGTATTTCGCGTGAATTCATTAAAATTCGGCACGCCGAATGTCAGAATCACACCAATGACCAGCAGTGTGATCATCAGCTCATAGAGCGTGAAGCCGTTTTGGTGTTTATTGTCCATGCCCGCAATATACCGGCCTCGGAATGTCCCTAAATAAGTATCCGACCAACGGCATTTTGATACCGACAAGCGGTCGAAACTGACTGATATGGTTTAACTTAATCCGCACATTTGTAATCTTTTCCGCGGCTGTCTTTGTAGGCAACCCGGGGCCTGCCGGTGTAGCTGACCACGAGCGCGCGCGGTTTTGCCCGTCCGGCCCGGTCGCAGAATATGAGGGTGCCGTTGGTGGCCCGGAGATCGGTGGATCGCAGCGAAAAACTCCGCCGATTGGCGAGAATCCGGGTAGCAGGATCGACGTCGAACTGGTGAAGAATTGGTTCATCCGGGTCCCTGGTGGCCGGCCAGTCGCGATCGATATTGACGAACGTCATCCAGCCAACTGACCAATCCGTCCCCGCCGTGCAAACCTGCCTGTCGACGGTCGGGCAAATGCTGACGACCCGGCGCCGGACAATCGATTCTTTTCTTGCCAGGTGTATGGCGTGGAAAACGGCGTCAACTTCCGTGCGAAGTCGTTGATTAGCAACGATATTGCCAAATGAGGGCAGGCCGAGCGTCAGTATCAGACCGATGAGTCCCAGCGTCATGATCAGCTCATACAGGCTGTATCCGTTGGCAAACCGCCGCATTGTCATTCCAAACCTCCCTGTTCAGGCACCCAGCGTAGCGTGTGCTCTTCGACGGGGAAGGTTCTGAATTTCGGCGAAATCTCTAGATTGGATTTTTTCGATTTAGAATTGGTCTATACTTTGCAACTAACTGATTTTACGGAATTCCTGTCATGGCAGGTGCGGACATCAAGCAAAAATTGCGGGACTTCGGGGTGCAGCCGACGTCCCAGCGTCTGGAAGTGGCCGAAGTGATTCTGCAGCGACCACAACACCTTTCGGTGGATCAGATCATCGACGCATTGCGTCAGCGGGGAAGCCGGATTTCCAAGGCGACCGTATATAACTCATTGAATTTATTCAGTAAAAATGGTCTGGTGAAGGAGATCAACGTTGCGGCAGACCGCAGATATTACGATTCGACCATTCACGCTCATCATCACTTCTATCATGTCGAAACCGGCGAACTGACGGATATTCCGCCCGAGACGTTGGGGATGATGAAGATTCCGGCCCTGCCCCGGGGAACGGAACAGGAAGGCGTCGAGGTCGTCATCAGGATCAGGAACAAGCGTACCTAGACCAGGTTCTGGCGCCCGGAGTACCAGCGAAACGGGTAAATTCGTCCGGAAATCTGGCCGAAACCAGCAAGCAACGCTATACTCGCCGCCGCGCCGGTATAGCTCAGTTGGTAGAGCACATCATTCGTAATGATGGGGTCAGGTGTTCGAATCACCTTACCGGCACCATTCAACTCTCCAGGCCATTTGTTGTTGCTCGTGATGCACCGGCAGCGATTGATCGTCGCGGGCGAGGGCGCTAAAGGTCAGTCCGCGCCTGCCGGTGGTGGCTTGGCCGACAATGACTGCGGACTGGGTGTTCGAATCACCTTACCGGCACCATTTTCTCGCCTGGTCGCTGGCTGCGGTATACCTATGAAGTTTCCGGTGCAGAGTGCCGGGACAGTTTCGAGCAACTCGTGGATAGCATGATCGCTGACATCCATCGCGACAACGCTTCCGATTGACCTTAAGTTCGCTAAAGGTTTCAAATCAATCTTCAGGCAAAGCAGGGTTTTTATGCGCAGTCTGAAGCCAGGCATAACGTGCAACGGCTCACCTGGTCGTTGTCTTTACGTTCAGTCGCGACGCCATCCATACTCTTTCGCCATTTCGGTGAACCGCTCGATGTTGTTGTTGATCTTGGTCTCTGTCTGCTCCGCGCAGTCGCCAATGATGCCGAGGTCTCTCAGTATTTTGCTGTCAGGATCAATGATAAGTCGTGCGGTGTCATGAACTGGCAGCGTTCCGCCTTCGCTGGAAATATCCACGACCGTTAGCTCGCCATCAACGCTGATGGTGACGGGCATCGGAAACGGTCGTCCACCCGGTACGGACCATTCGAGCACAAGCTGTCCATTGGCATGCGAGGTGTTCAATTTCGGCATTCCTGTTTCGCGAAGATAAGTTTCTACCAGCCAGGCGACGTCCTGACCCGCTTCTTCCGACATGATTCGAACAAAGTCCTCCGTTGTCCGAAAACGCGATTTGATCGGATAGGCGAGGGACCATGGCTCCGCAGTGTCATAGATAAGTCTGCGCGTACCAGCCCAGAAAGCGTCCTCGCCTATGTAATTTCTGAGCGTGTGCAGCATCCATGCGCCCTTGTAATAGATGTCGCGATTTTCGAACGCCTCACCTATGTCCCCGACCGCGGAATTGGCGACCGGCAGACAGTGCCCGGTGCTCGTATAGGCGCTGTACATTCGATCGAAATAGCCCAGCCTGCCGACGGTTTCTTCTGCGTACACAGACTGCATGTAGGATGCATAGCCCTCGTGGAGCCAGGAATCTTCCGGCCGACTGTGGGTCATCACGTTACCGAACCACTCGTGCGCGAGTTCGTGGTGCAGAAGCTGGTCGAAGCCATGACTGCCACGTTTGTATTGCTCGCCATAGGCATTGATCGTCTGATGCTCCATGCCGAGATGTGGGGTTTCGACGAAGCCGACCTTCTCATCGCCCCAGGGATATGGGCCGATCATTCGTTCGAAGAACTCAAGACCCGGCACTACGTCAGTATCGATAAGTCTGGCCGCTTTGTCAGCGTTCTCTGGCAGTGCCCAGAACTGGATTGGATACGTCGCTCCATTGACGCCCTGGTAGTCGCGCTCGACGAGTTCATAAGGCCCGCCATTGATCGCAATGGCGTAGCCTGCGTAGGGATGACGTGAGGTCCAGTGCCAAGTGTCGAATCCGTCGCTACCTTCCTCGACGCCAGCGAGAAGCCCGACCGATGCGACCTTTACTCCACGGGGTGCCGAAATAAGGACTTCGACACCTTCGTCTGGCTTGTCTGCGTAAGTATCTTTGCATGGCCACCAAAGATCGCAGCCTTCCGTCTGTACCGCCGTTGCAAACCAGGGTGTTCCGTCCACCTCGGACCAGACGAAGCCCCCGTACCATGGCGGTGCAAATGCTATATGTGGTTTTCCGCCATAGGAGATAGAGATCATCGAGCGCGCCCCCTTATCCAGGCGTGTCGGCAGCGCGACGGTAAATGAGTCCTCGTCTCGGGAAACTGTGAGCGCGATGTCGCCCGCCATTGCACCCCTGACTGTCAGTTTTGGATCGAGATCGAGTTCGATCGTATCGAGTGACTCCAGCGCTTCAACAGTGATGTCTACTGTCCCTTCGATTAACCGCGTTGCTGGCATGATCCGGATTGACAACACATAGCGCTTCACATCAAAAGCGCGCTGGATCGGCGACATCGGCTTTCCCGTCTTCACTGTTACGGGATGAATGTCGTCTTCGAACGGTTCGCCACGCGCGGCAGCCTCAAGTGCGGCAATCACGTCTGCCGGGGGCGCCGCATCCTCTGATGCGGTTACCGCCGGCCTAGCGGAATTTTCCGAAGTCGTCTCGGCGGTGCATCCAATCAATATCGCGATCAGGGCGGCGTTGGCAGCTATGCGCTGCAGCAGGATTGACGTCATACCGGCTTTTCCTCGAAATAGACCTGATTCGCTAGGCTAACCCGACGCATGGTTCAGGAAAAGTGAATCCGCTGGCGGACCGACTTGTGATCCAGCTCTTGCCCAAATGTCACGCTGTGTCGACCCAAGGCAGACTCTCAACCTGGCCGCTTGAATACCGAGTTGATCATCATAAGACGATTTTGGAATATGGCTGCTTGCCGAAGTGCCCGGGCGGCAGAATTAGTCGGCCCGCCGACATTCGCTAATGCCATTTTTCGCGCTTTTCTCCGGCTCCGGAGCCAATCCGATCTCACTATCGATTCAGGGCATATGAGTCATTTCGCGCCCGGCAGGAGTATGCCGCCGTGATATACCAATTCGGTTTAAGTGAGCCATGCACTTTTCCAATCGAGCCTGTCTACTTGTGCAAGACAAAAGGGGCAATGATTTCTCCACTATGTCGGTTGACTTGTTAGCGCCTCCATGAGGCCTGTGGTAGTTGCCGCTCGTTTTTGGTAATAAGTCAGTGGCGAGCAGGCAAAGCAAAAAAACCCCGCCGGAGCGGGGTTTTCAATTGTGTTTTCGACAATCTCTAACGCTGCTAAAGCGGGGGGCTGACCTCTACGAGTACTTCTTCCTCTGTAGGGCCGCCACCAACGCCCTTGATTAATACCAATCCATTTCCATCGGCACAATACCACTTGTGCTCAACGCTGCTGCCATGCTCGAACGGATTCCATTCTTTTACTTTTCGACAGTCGGCGAATTCGTCGTCTTCTACAACTAGTGGCGCGTGTTGCCGGAGAATCTTGGCCATGTCCTCAGCTTCGAATGCGACTTCCTGCAAGTAGTAGGCGCCATTGCCGAGTGGATCGCCGTCAACCGGATAATCGCCTGGTACGACGATGCCGGCCACGCCGGTTACCGCGTCGTCACCTTCACCGCCGACCACGCCGGCCTCCCAGGATCCGGCAGTGCACTCTTCCTCAAATTCGCCGAGGTCGCCGCCAATAGGAACGTCATCGAGACTCGGACATTCATCCGTGAAGTCCCGGCTCGCTTCACCCACGTACCAGATGTTCTCCTGATCGTCCTGCATGTACCAATCGAGAGTGAGCTCTTCAATGGCATCGTCTGCCGGCAGCAGGACCGACGGGTCACAGTCGTCAACGTCCTCGAAAACCCATGCCGTATCCACTACCTGCACTGCTGTTAAGCCGGCGTATGGCGCTGCGCCGTTCAGAGCATAGGTCCCGCCATAATTGATGTCATCAACAGAAACCTGGTTGATTGCACATTCGCCGTCATTCTCGCCAACGTAGGTGAAGACCCGGGGAATTCCCGTACTGTTGGGCCGCAGCGGCCAGTACGGGTTGTCGATGATCAATGGATTTGCAAATGTTGCATCCTCGAACTGAAGATCCAGAGAACCACCTGCCAATACACTTCCACCGGCCAGCGTAATCATCACAGCGACCGCGGCGATGAATTGATTCTTTCTTTTCCTAGCCATAATTTTCTCCCTGACATACGGATATAAGCTGCACCGCTTTTTTATCGGCACATATGTGAGACGCTGCTTTGTCTTAGACGGGGGAACAGGAGAAACTGGTCGTGGATTATGTAAAGTTGGAGCGTCTAAACCGCCTCGGGCTGAATTCCGGTACATGACCGTATTCGGCGGAACAATCGCCGGAGTAAAAGAAAAACCCCCGCACATTTCTGTGCGGGGGTTGAGCCAGCCAAGCCGGGTCAGCGGGGGAATAACTCACCTGGCAATGTTCAGGTTACGACACCTTTATCGCGGCTCGAGGATGTAAACAAAGATCTTGTAAGCCGTGAAAACGTTCGTATCGCCATTGTAATGTCCGCGTGCATACATCGACCTGGCTGCATTCACCCCGTCGAGTTCCAGTGTCAGCGCCGTGACAAAATCGTTGAAGTCGGCGTATAGCTGCAAACTGTCAGTCGTCTTGATGGTGAAAAGCTTTCGACCGGTCTCCCGAGGAGCAATCAGCGTATCCGAGTCAAGCGCCGTCAGGTCAATAAGCACCGGACCCTGCTTGATGTAATGGCGTTGATCGATTTCCGGGTTCTGGTTGTCGAGTAAAAGTCCGCTTTCATCCATCATCAGGAAGGGTGCAGTGGTTCCTTCGGTGCCCCAGCCAACGCCGACCGTGCTGCGGACATCTGCGTAATCGACGAATGTGCGACCCTCGAAATCCGGTGGCGCACCGCCGAATTCATTCGGGAAGCCGTAGATCACGACCGGCCGACCGGCTGCAGCAGCGGGCATCAGCAAATTACCGGATGAAACCTCGTAGTTATCGGGGTCGGCATCAACGTCAGGACTTAAACCGGTACCAGCGAAATCAAAGACGCTGGCTCGGCGCCGATCGATAGCGTGCAGCTCGATATCGACCTGGCCGGGCATCACGGTGTTTACCAGTCCGCTTAAATGGGTGACGTGCAGGAGCACGGCACCCTCGGTTGCGTCGACATGGACACCGGTTTCGTCGTTCGCATCGACAGTGCCGCGCACGGTAATGGCCTGGCCAATTGAAATGGCGTCGGTATTGAGCAGTCGAATCGGCACGCCCATCGGGCGATCAGAGTCCGAGGTCTTGTAGACAATCGTGTTCGGCCCGACCGTCACGGTAATGTCGTCACGAAAAAATGAGCGAACGGCATTCGTTGCGTCGGAGAGAATCACCGTTCCTCCGCGGACAACGAAGTCATTTTCCAATCTCGAAATGACATTGCCCTTCACAGCATCCATTCCGTTGCCAGGCACGCTCGTGCCGGCAAGTACCAGGTCCGCGATAAATTCACGCTGGATGACATTCAACGAGCCTCTTGCGACCGTCAATGTGCCCTGGCCGGCGGCCTCGAGTGCCCTCAGGCCATCAGCGCCGGTGTAGGAAACATCGTTGACTTCGATGTCAGTTGAATTTGTGACATTAACTTTCATCCGGCCGAAATCGCCAAGTGCATCGTAAAAAGGCCTCAGCGCAACCGTGTAAAACATCTCATCCACGTTCGCTTCGATAAAGCGTCCGCGAACGCGAATGTCTTTCGTATCAACCGGGTCCAGCTCGGCAACGATAAATGGTTCTGCGGTTGCGATGGCAGGCGTCGGGACTACGTCCACTGTATGTGACGCGTCCAGGTCGAAGTCCAGCGTAAGCAGTGAGACCCGTGCTTTCGTGACCGCAAGCTGATGCCGGTCAGAAAGAACGATCTTCAGCGACGCCTGCCCCATTGGATTGCCGTCAGTATCGACGACAGTCGTCGCCCTGGCTGCGCCGTCCACCTCCACAAAGACCTCGGCGTTGCTGTAGTCGAGCTGAATCGTGCCTGCGACATAAACGCCCGGAGGAATGGTCGCGACGCTGACGAATTCAGTCAGGTCAACATACTGCGAGAAATCGATTCGAGTGGCGTTCGGCAGTACGTCGACGACAACGCCATTGGCCTTTTCCAGGGTCAACGACAATACGTCGACGGTGTAACTCAAAAAGTCTCCATCAGCATCGGTCAGCCCGATGATCACTGTGCCGCATTCGTCGATCGTTGTCGGGTCCGACGGGACGCAGGCCGCAGCAATGGGCGGCGCCGAGAGTTCCGTCGTGCCTGTTCCGCCGCCGCATGCGGATAAGGCAAGCATAACCAGGGCTAATGCAACTGACGTCCAAATCGTTCCATTACTGACACCGCCTGGCAGGCGATTGTTCGAAGTGTTCATGATGATCTCCCTATGCGAAATTGCATTCGTTACCTGGCTATAACGCGATGGCATGGGCCAGGTTGACCCGGGCTATCGAAAAGATCGGATGAGCCGTCTTTTTCGAGCGGGAGCTTTGACTAGAAAGGTAAAAAAGACAGGGACTTATCTTGTATTCCTGTCGTAACATGTCAAAATGCATCGACTTCGGCAATGAATCCTCGGATGAGCAAGACATCTGATCAAAAATTCACAGGTCCGGTGCCGGTTCGCCGTCGCAGACCGCCCCCTGGCGAGCGAAATCGCGGTGCGGTCGATGCATTGCAGACCAAGATCGCTGTCAGTGTGCAAAAGCTGGACCGGCATCGATTCAAAGACCAGCTTCGCAGCAGTGTTGCGGAATTACCCGACGCGACCGGCAGCGATGCGGCATTTCTCGTGCTGTTCAAAAATGACCTGACCGCAATCGAAACTGTGCTGGCATCCAGCACGGGTTTTTCGTCATGTAACGCCGAGGCATTAACTGGTGAGTCTCTCTCTGACTGGCCATGGCTCTGCCGCAATCTCGGTCACCTCAAGGTTATCGAGATCCTGGATACTTCTGCCGGCCCCAATGCAGCCAGAGAAGAATTTTCGCGGTTGGCCGAACTCGGTATCGGCTCGGCCCTGATAATCGGTTTTACTGTTCGTGACGAAGTGGCGGGTTACCTTGCATTGGCGAATGAGCACCCGACTGAAAGTCACGATGCCAATCTGCATCTGCTGATGAAGCTATTCGGTACGTCACTCGCGTCCGGCCTCGAGCGTATGAGAACTATCGACCTGCTCGAAGAGCATGAGGAAAAGAACCAGCTGGTCAGCCTGACAGCGAATGATGGCATCTGGGATTTCGATGGCCAGTCGAAACGAATCAAACTGTCCCGACGCTGGAAAGAAATGCTGGGCTACGATGTCGACCAGGAAAATGTCCTGCCGGACTGGTACCGACTGGTTCACCCGGACGACATGGCTCGTGTACAGAAGAAAATGCGCGAGCACCTTGAAGGAAAGTCGCCATTCTTCGAAAGTGTGCACCGTATGAAGCACCAGTGCGGTGAATGGCGGTGGATGACAAGTCGTGCAAAAGCATTAGTGGATGAGAAAGGTCGGCTAATACGCCTGCTGGGAGTCGAGGTCGATATCACGGAGCGCAAGCTCTACGAAGAGGCATTGTTCCGCGAGAAGGAAAGTGCGCAGATTACGTTACGATCGATCGGTGACGGTGTCATTACGACCGATGCGGAGTGCAACGTCGAGTACATCAACCCGGTCGCCGAAGAACTTACGGGCTGGAAGGTCGATGATGCCAGCGGACGTCCTATCGACGAGATTTTCCGCGGTTTTCACGAAGAGACCTGTGAGCCATTGGAAAATCCACTCGCTGTATCCATTCGCCGCAGCCGATCAATCAAATCGGTCCGGCCGACGCTGTTGATCCGCCGCGACGGCAACGAACTCTATATTGAAAGCACGGCGTCACCTATTCGCGATGGCAAGGGCGACGTGACTGGCGGCGTCCTGGTGTTTCATGACGTCAGCGAATCACGCGAGCTGAACCGCAGGCTTAGCTACCACGCAAGCCACGACATATTGACGGGGCTCGTGAATCGCGCGGAATTCGAGAATCGCCTGGAGCGGGCCCTAAAGAGTGCCAAGGCACGCGAAACCTCCTATGCGCTTTGTTACCTCGATCTCGATCAGTTCAAGATCGTCAATGATTCATGTGGTCACCAGGCGGGTGACGCATTACTGGGTCAGCTTGGTGCCTTGCTGAAGTCCAAGATTCGCTGGCGCGATACGCTGGCACGCCTCGGCGGCGACGAATTCGGGGTACTGCTGGAGAGCTGTAATCTCGAACAGGCGATGGAAACGGCTGAAGCTCTTCGAGTGGCCGTCGGAGATTTCAAGTTCATGTGGGACGATCGGGGTTTCCGCCTCGGCGTCAGCATCGGCGTCGTACCGATTACTGCTGGCAACGAAGATGTTGCCGGGCTCCTGAGCGCGGCTGACAGCGCCTGTGCGGCGGCGAAGGAGGCCGGTCGCAACCGAATACACAGCTTCGAGGAAAACGACCTCGATCTGCAGCGACGACGACGGGAGCAACAATGGGCCGCGCGAATCAATAATGCGCTGGAGGAAAACCGATTCGAGCTTTTCCGCCAAACCATTCGACCTCTGCAAACGGTGGAAAGCGGCGCGCACTATGAGATTCTGCTGAGAATGCGGGATGAAACGGGCGGCATCATTGCACCTGGATTGTTTATCGAAGCCGCCGAGAGATTCAGTCTGACCCCGCGCATCGATCGCTGGGTGATTACCAACGCGTTCCGTTGGCTGGTTTCCGAGGCGGACGAGCGCGAACGATTGGCGCTGTGCTCTATAAACCTTTCCGGCCAGAGTATTGGCGACGACAAGTTCCTTCCATTCGTCATTGAGCAGTTCCAGATGAGTGGTCTCGATGCCACCAAGATCTGTTTCGAGATCACGGAGACCGCGGCGATTGCAAGTTATTCTCAGGCGAATCGTTTTATTAATGCGCTGAAGGAACTGGGTTGTATGTTTGCTCTCGACGATTTCGGCACAGGTCTGTCGTCATTCGGATACCTCAAGCACTTTCCGGTCGATTTCCTGAAAATTGACGGAAGCTTTGTCAAGGAGATCCTGCATGATCCGATTGACAGGGAAATGGTTCGTTCGATTAATGAAATTGGCCACCTCACGGGCAAGCAAACGATTGCCGAATTTGCCGAGAACGAGGAGATCATTACCATGCTAAAAGGCATGGGGGTCGATTATGCCCAGGGTTACGGAGTCTCCGAGCCCAAGCCCGTAACGCGGGCCATTGTCGTGGACAAAGCTACTTCGTAAGCAATTCGCTGTAGGACTCCCGTAGCAGGTTCTTCTGCACTTTAGCCATCGAATTTCGTGGCAGCTCGTCAACGATCAATACCCGTTTCGGCACTTTGAAATTGGCAAGATTGTCTTTGCAGGCCGAGATCACGTCGCTTTCACTAAGCTTGCCGCCGGACTCCCGTACAACAACTGCGATGACGCCTTCCCCGAAGTCGGGATGTGGTACACCAACGACAGCAGACTCCTTTACGCCAGCAATATCGTCAATGAAAAGCTCAATTTCCTTCGGGTAGACATTCAGGCCGCCGGTGATGACCATGTCTTTTGCCCGGCCGATGATCGAAATGTAGCCGTCCTGGTCGATCGAACCCTTGTCGCCGGTGTTGAAGAAACCATCGGCGGTGAAGTCCTCGGCATATTTCCCGGGCATCTTCCAGTAGCCGATAAACACGTTTGGACCGCGTACCTGGAGGTTTCCGATTTCACCGGTTTGCAGGATGTTACCTGCGTCATCAGTTATCCGAACCTCGACACCTGGCAATGGCGGCCCGACCGTGCCCGCTTTACGTACGCCGTTCAACGGGTTCGACGTGTTCATGTTGGTTTCCGTCATTCCGTAACGCTCGAGAATGCGCTGGCCGGTCCGTTCTTCGAAAGCAGAAAACGTTTCTTCGAGAAGTGGCGCGGATCCGGACACGAAAAGTCGAATCGAACTTGCTATTTCACGTGTAAATGACTCTTCAGCGAGAAGGCGGGTGTAATAGGTAGGCACTCCCATCAACACCGAGCATTCCGGTAAATAGCGTATGACTTCGCTGGCATTGTAGGCAGCAAGCCAGCGCATACTTGCGCCACTTAGCAGCACGCACCCGATTGCAACAAACAGGCCGTGTACGTGAAAAATCGGCAGGGCGTGCAGCAGTCGATCGTCTTCCGTAAATCCCCAGGCATCGGCCAGCGCAGCAGTATTGCTGAGCAGATTTCCGTGCGACAGCATAATCCCCTTCGGCACACCCGTTGTCCCTGATGAATAGAGCAGTGCCGCAATATCTTCTGATCTCCGCGTGATCGTATCGAAGTCAGCACTGAATTGGGCGGCTCCATCCATGATTGTGCCCTTGCCGCCGGCATCCAAAGTGAGCACATGCTTCGCACCGACAGAGTCGGCGATACCGGTGATCATCATTGCGTTGGCAGCGTCGCAGACGACGATTGTCGGCTCTGCGTTGCCCAGGAAATACTCGAGCTCACCTTTCTTGTATCCCATGTTCAGCGGGTGAAAGACGAGTCCGGCCCTGAGACACGCCAGGTAAAGGCACAGGCACTCAGGTGATTTTTCGACCTGTACGGATACCCGGTCTCCGGGAATGGCGCCAAGGTTGCAGAGGTAATGTGCAATCCTGCCGGATATCCGGTCGATGTCGGAGTAGGTGTAGGACTTGCCGTCCCCGGTTTGCAATAACTCCTTGCCGGCGTGAGCGTGAATTTGCCTGTGGAAATGGGCAAAGAGGTTGTGGTCGTCGTTGCGCATGGCGGGGGCATCGCTTTTTCCGATTCTGGCGGGCATCATACAATCAATGCCCGCGATCGAAAAAGGAAAACGAAAATGGTGATCTACGGCGTCGCCCTGTTGTCATTCTGTATGCTTGCGGGCGTCTTTGTCGGCGACTTACTGGGAGACCTGATTGGTGTCCAGGCGAATGTTGGCGGCGTAGGTATTGCAATGTTGTTGCTGATCGTCCTGTCCAATCTCTCGCACACCAGGTTCACACTGGGCGAGCCGACGGAAAAGGGCATTGGATTCTGGAGTGCAATGTACATTCCAATCGTCGTCGCAATGGCTGCCAAGCAAAATGTCATAGCTGCGATTTCCAGCGGATGGATGGCGATCGTTGCAGGAGTGGCAGCAGTCGCGGTCAGTTTCGCAATGATTCCGGTGCTTTCCCGATTCGGCAAAGGGGAGCAGCATGATTCTTGATTCCCTTTTCACCGTCCTCGAAAAGAACGCGCTGATCACTGCGTTTGCCTTCGTCGGCATCCTCGTCTGGTTCTCTTATGAGATATCCGCTCGACTCACACGCGGCCATGTTCATGGTTCAGCAATTGCAATTGCCCTGGGACTGGTCCTGGCCTATGTCGGTGGCAGCGTGACTGGCGGCAACCAGGGCCTCGCAGACTTCAGCCTGTTCGCGGGCGTCGGCGTCATGGGCGGCGCGATGTTCCGGGACTTCGCCATTGTCGCGACAGCATTCGGTGCAGAGCTCGAGGCATTGAAGCGGGCCGGGCTGGTGGGAGCGGCCTCAGTCGTTATTGGTGTTGTGCTGTCATTTATGGTTGGTGCGGTGATTGCCGTTGCATTTGGCTATACGGATGCCGTGTCTATCAGCACGATCGGTGCAGGTGCGGCCACCTACATTGTCGGTCCGGTAACAGGCACGGCACTTGGTGCGGATTCAGGCATCATCGCTTTGAGCGTCGCTGCAGGACTGACCAAGTCAGTCCTGGTGATGATCGGCACACCATTTATCGCGCCGAGGATCGGGCTGAACAACCCGCATGCCGCATTGATTTATGGTGGTCTGATGGGTACGACAAGTGGTGTTGCGGGGGGACTGGCGGCAACAGATCCCAAGCTTGTGCCCTACGGGGCCATGACTGCAACGTTTTATACGGGTGTCGGATGCCTGCTGGCGCCGTCTGTTTTATTTCTGCTGGTCCGGGCCCTGGTCTGACTGGTTGGGAGTGCTTTGATGGATAGAAGACAGTTTCTGGGTAGTGCAGCCGGAGTCAGTATTGCGATGTCATTGCCACCCGACATCAAGGCAAGTGAAATTCCGTCAGATCTCACGGAGCTCAGCGCATCTCAGCTCTCCGCCGCGATTCGGCAACAGCACGTCAGATGTGTTGACGTCATGCAGGCATACCTGGAGCGGATTCATCGATTCAACCCTGTCTACAACGCGATTGTAAGCATGGTCCCTGATGATTCTCTGTTGGCCCAGGCAGAGCTTGCAGACAAGGCCTTGAACAATGAGGAGTATTGGGGATGGATGCATGGCATGCCGCATGCGATCAAGAATCTTGCCGACGCAAAAGGATTGGAAACCAGCTCGGGCTCACCAATATTCGCAGGAACGATCGCCGAGGATGACGATTTGCACGTGGCGCGCATCCGATCACAAGGCGCGATATTCATCGGCAAGACCAATACGCCGGAATTTGGCCTCGGGTCTCAAAGTTATAACCCGGTTCATGGTGTCACCGGTTCTGCGTATGACCCGAATCTGACCGCTGGCGGGAGCAGTGGCGGAGCGGCGTGCGGAATGGCGACTCATATGCTGCCGATTGCTGAGGGCAGCGACATGATGGGCTCGTTGAGAAACCCCGGTGCGTTCAACAACGTCATTGGTTTTCGCCCGACGCAGGGCAGGGTGCCGGGAGTTCCGCAATCGGATCTTTTCTACGACCAGTTGTCGACAAACGGACCGATGGGTCGAAATGTCGAAGACACCATTCGCCTGCTCGGGACGATGGCCGGGTATGACTCGCGATCACCACTCAGCCTTCGTGACAAAATTCCTGCATTTGATGCGTTTCGACAACAGGACATCAGTGGTTTTCGGATCGGCTGGATGGGTGACTACGACGGTTACCTGGCGACAGAGCCGGGCGTGATCCCGCTCTGTGAAGCTGCGCTGGCAATACTGGGCTCTGCGGGTGCGGCGGTCGAGAAGTGCCAGCCGGACTATGACATGGCTCGCCTCTGGCAGACCTGGCTGACATTCAGGCATTGGAGCATGATCGGCGACAAGGAGTTCTACGACGATCCGGAAACCAGGAAGCTGCTCAAGCCTGAATATATATGGGAAATTGAGGGTAGTTTTGAAATGAGCGCAGCAAGGGTTGCCGAGGCTGCTACGGACCGGTCAGACTGGTACCGGGCCTTGCTGACTTTGTTCGAGACTTACGACATCCTGGCGCTGCCTACCGCGCAGGTGTTCCCTTTTTCGAAAGAAATTCACTGGCCCCGGAAAATAAACGGCAAAGTGATGGATACCTATCACCGCTGGATGGAGGTCGTGATTGGCGGAACGCTTTCTGGCTTGCCGGTAGTCAATTTGCCTGCCGGATTTGATTCCAAAGGACGCCCGATGGGAATGCAGTTCATTGGGCGTATGGGCGAAGACAGGAAGGTCCTTGAATTCGCGATGGCCTATGAAGGAATTACAGATTTTCTCGATCGACGTCCGACGATGCCTGCACCGAATCAGTCGTAATGAAATCGCATTGACAGGTCGATGGCCTTGATGTCCTTTGTCAATGCGCCGACCGAGATGTAGTCGACGCCGGTCTCGGCAATTGCACGAATATTTTTTATCGTGATACCACCTGATGCTTCCAGGCTCGCTGGATGCTTTCCTTCGGTCTGGTTGATCTCCACCGCGTGTTGTAAATCTTCGATATCGAAGTTGTCGAGGAGTATGCGGTCCGCGCCAGCAGCCAGCGCTTCCCTGAGTTCAGTCAGCGATTCGACTTCAATCTCGATTGGCAGCTCTTGATGGGTATTCCTTGCGGCAGTGACTGCCGGCCCGATACCCCCGCAGCTGATAATGTGATTTTCCTTGATGAGCACGGCATCGAATAAGCCGATTCGGTGATTGTTTCCGCCGCCACAACGCACTGCGTATTTCTGCGCAAACCGGAGACCGGGAATCGTCTTTCTCGTATCGAGAATACGAGCCTTGGTGCCTTCGGTCTCTCGAACATACCGGGCTGTAATCGTGGCCGTAGCAGAGAGCGACTGCAGAAAATTCAGTGCCGTACGTTCACCGCTAAGGATGGCACGGGCGCGGCCCGTGATGATGCAGATTTCCGCTTCCGCCGGAACCTGGTCGCCATCATTGTTCAGCCACTGAACGGCAACATCTGAATCGAGTTGCCGAAAGACCTCATTGAACCATGGCTGGCCCGCCATGGTCATTGGTTCCTTCGCCAGCACAATTGCCCGCGCTTTCGCCTCTGCCGGAACCAGATCCGCGGTCAGGTCCCCGGTGCCGAAATCTTCTTCGAGGGCAAATGTAACGTTGTCTAATACTGCGGCTGTCAGATGGTCGGAACTATTCATTGTTTCCTCATGAAAAGCCCGGCTCAGGGCCGGGCTCTCCAGATTTGTTCGTTTCCAAATTTACATTATGAAGCCGTGACCGGCGCCGACCATGCTCATAATGAGTGGAATTGACATCAGGGTGTTGGAACGTGACGCCATGAAAGCAATATTCTTCGCTTTTGCGATTTCATCCGCACTTGCCTCGACCATGCCGAGTACTTTTTTCTGGTTGGGCCAGATCAACACCCAGACATTGAAAAGCATGATCGTGCCTAGCCATGCGCCGATACCGATGGTCATGTTGTATTGATGGATGGCATCGCCGCCCATGCCCAACATAAATGCTCCGGCAAGGCTGCCTTTAGGGCTGTGCATCAGAAATGCCGCGCCGGTAAGCCAGGTGGCCAATGCGCCCCAGCGAAACCAGAAGAGCGCCCGCGGAGCGATGTACTTCGTGATACCGGCACCGCCAGGTCCGCCGTCATCCTTTGCAGCGTCGCCCAGCGCGGGTACCTGCACAAAATTGAAGTAGTAGAGGAGGCCTATCCAGATAATACCGGCAAATACGTGCAGCCAGATGATGAGGGAATTGGCCTTTCCTGCACCGATTGCGGTCATCGGGCCGTCACCGGTTACCAGCAGGATCACAACAGCAAGGACGAATCCGGCGATGATTGTTCCCGGTACGCTTTTCAATGGGTTCATTTTTTTTCTCCCAGCGGAATATTTTTCGAATTTTCGATATTTTATCGTTCAGATGTTCGCTCGGTCTGAGGGTTCGCCAAGCGCCGCCTTCTCCTACCTGAAGGCAAGCTGGCTATTATAGTGTCTGGTCCGCTGGATTGCAGGGCTTTAGGGCCTTTATCGGGGGTTTGTCCGGGCCGGTTACTAGGCTATGCCGATACACTTCAGTACAATCGCCGCATTCAATCGTCAGATGGTCGTTTTTCAGATGAAATTAATGATCCTGTTGCTGGCAATCACTGTGCTGCCAGGCTGTACGGCAATGTTGCTGGGTAATAACTCGTCGGGAGAACCCGTCTCGACCAGTCGCACAACAGCTTCGCAGTCGTCGTCTGACAGCCAGATTTCGGCTACGATACGCCAGCAGTACAGCGGCGATGCGGAAATACGCGATTTTGCGCTTGGTATCAGAACGGTTTCAGGCCGGGTTACGCTTACCGGCACTGTCGGCGGCTACGATGTCCGCGATCGGGTTGTCGAAATTGCGAAAAATACCCGTGGCGTTACCAGTGTGGATAGCCGGGTTGTTGTAAATACGAATCTCTGACCCATATCGAAAGCCTGATGCCGGCCAGTGTCGGGCAAACAAGTCATTAACCGAAGGTGTATACATAAGTGGACGTCAACGAAAGAATCAAAGATCAGATCGAGAAGAACCCGGTGCTGCTGTATATGAAGGGCACGCCCGATTTTCCGCAGTGTGGCTTTTCCGGTCAGACGGTCGCGGCACTTAAGGCAGTCGGAAGGCCGTTTGCCTACATCAATATCTTTGAAGATCCCGAAATTCGGGAAGGTCTCAAGGCCTATTCGAACTGGCCGACCTTTCCGCAGCTCTACATTAATGGCGAGTTGATCGGTGGTGCCGATATCGTTGTCGAAATGTTCCATTCGGGCGAGTTGAAGGACTTGCTCGGCGATGACGAGCCAGCCAGCAACTAACTGAAATTCATCGATCTCGGGTCACCGCCACGGGTGGCCACTGACGACCAGCTGCGTCATTCATGCGGCTGGATTATGTTAATTCCGAAACCAACTGAGACGCGCATCACTGCGCGAATTTCAACGATCTATATAGTCTCTTGTTCAAGGATGAACGAGTCGGCTTTTCCGGTTTTCACTTGCTCCGGAAAAACATAGTCCGACCCGGTGGCAGCGGAGTTCTTTCGAATGGATATGTCGGGACCTGTGCGTAAAATGATCTTCCGATCATCGCTGCTGCTGCTGCTCGCAATCGTGTCCGGTTGTTCGACGTTCGTACCCTTACCACCGGAACCGGTATCGACAACTGCACCTGATCCGGTACCGGAACCCGAGCCAATAGTTGAGTCCGATCCCGAGCCACCAGTCGTGGCACCTGAACCGGTGGTCGTACCCGAGCCGCCCTCCATCAAACCGCTCGTCGCCGTCGTGCTTAGCAACAGAACGCCAGCCTTTGTCGATGTTTCGGCGGCGCTGGATGGTTACCTGGATCATTGCGAGGTGTACGACCTGAGCGATCACAGCCTGTCGCCACGAGATGCCTTTTTGGCGATCAGCGAGTCCGGCGCGAGCGCTGTCGTCGCAATTGGCCTGCCGGCGGCACAGGCTGCGAAAAAATATTCTTCCGTACCCGTCGTCGTGGGCCAGGTGTTCAACATTGCTGATAGCGAATTATTGTCGGATAGCATCAAAGCTGTCGGCGTGTTGCCACCCATCGACTTGCAGATGGACGCATGGCAGGAACTCGATCCGACGCTGAGGAATGTCGGCGCAATACTGGGCCCGGGCCATGAAGACCTGATCGCCGAAACGGACAGGGCAATGGCCGACCGGGGAATCAAATTCCACTATGCGATAGCCCAATCCGACCGGGAAACCCTCTACCTGTTTAACCGGCTGGTGCGAGACATCGACGGCTTTATCCTGTTTCCTGATAATCGCATCCTGAGTCGCGGCGTTCTCAGCGAAATGATGCAATATGCGTCCCGCCATCGGGTACAGGTTGCCGTATTCAACGAGCCCTTGCTTGACCATGGAGCGACATTCAGTTCGGTCACGAAACCTGCAGACATAGCATCAACAATTGCTCGAGTTCTCGAAGAGATCATCGCAGGAAATATCGGTGAGTTGCCGACAGTTACGCAGCTAAGCAATATCGAAGTAAGCACAAACCCGGCCATGTTGCGCAAACTGGGATTGGCGTCTGCCGGGCAGAATTCCGGCAATACCATGGCGGTGACCGAATGAAGCAGTGGTTTGCAACCGTATTTGGCGCTTATTCCGATGCAGTCCCGGTGCTGCGAAATCGGCCGGGTCGAATTGCCAAGCGTGTGCTCATCAATGAAATTCTGTCTCTGCAGATCCTGATTACGGCGATAATTGGTGCATTGGCGATTGCCGGTCTTTACTGGGGCGGCCAATGGGTACTGCAGGATAACTACAGCCGGTGGGCAATGCAGTGGACCGAGGAGTTGAACGAACTCGGCGCGCCTTTGTATTTGCCCAACGACGACGAAGCTGTGCTGCGCCTCGAAAGCTTTATCGATAAATACCCGGAGATCGATCGGGTCTCATACTATCGCCCCGACGGGTCGGTCATGTTCGCTATCGAAAACGGCGAAGATGTCGCGACTGACCAGCCGGTGGTCGACGAAGACAAGTTGATGGCACTTACGGAACTCGTCGGAGCCGAAGCGCCATACGTAGTAGAAACACGCTTTCTCAATGCGCGGGCATTCGAGATATTTGCGCCGGTCTGGACGGAGTCAATTCCAGGTGATGGCTTGTTCACGTTTGATCCTTCGGCCGACGCTGCGGAAAATCACGTTGATCTGATAGGGTTTGTCGGCCTGCAGCTGGATTTCTCGCTTTTTCACAATCAGCTGCTAACGAACATAAAAATTGCGATCAGCATTCTTTTTCTG
>JAHEFD010000052.1 GCA_024640345.1 Woeseiaceae bacterium | reverse complement strand
GGGAATCCAGGCCTATCGAAAACTGATGGGCGAATACTTTCCCGGCCACGAAATGAATCGCTACTCGCTGTATGGATACGTGTTTGGCAGCCTGATCGTCGAGGGGCTCGAACGGGCTGGACGGGACCTGACGGAGGACGCGTTTCTCGATGCCATGGAAACCATTTCACAATGGGACAGCGGCGGCATCCTGCCGCCTGTCAGCTTCTCGGCGACCGATCATCATGCACAGGACGCCGGCTTTATTTGCGAACTGGAAAATGGCCGTTTCAAACTGCTGACTGACTGGTTGACCCCGTAGTTCGACGTCGCGGCGGAAATTACGGAGCGTGACTATGAGTAAATTGGAGAAATGGGCACACGTTGCCGAGATCGCCGGCGCTCTGGCAGTGGTGATTTCATTGCTGTATGTCGGTTTGCAGGTCCGGGAAAATACGTCGGCTCAGCTGAGCCAGACCGAGATGAATCTTTTTAGCCTGGGTTACGATCTGGATGCCTGGTATCGGGATCCGGCGTTCGTCGCCATCGTTGCCAAGGCAAATCGGGACTTCGAGTCGTTGAGCGAGGTCGAGCGGATGCAGCTCGAAAAGTTCGTACTCGGTACGCTGAATCTTTGGGCCTATGCCTGGAAAAGTCATGATCGCGGACAGATCGATGAAGAAGAATGGGCGGCATGGGACCGGTGGTTTGCCGGAGAAATGCAAAACGGATCGTGGTCAAACATATACCGGCGTTACAGCTATGGATATCACAAGGATTTTCGGCTCCACATCGAAAACGCTGCGGCCGGCAGATAGGTTGCTATAATCAAAGCATATTGCAGAGAGGAGCGGGTGATGAGGAAGGTGCTGATTTTAATCATGTTTTCATTGCTGCCGGCAGTAGTGTTCGCGCAGGGGCAGTCGAGTTACCAGTGCACCATGGGCGAATTGACCCGTCGCGTGGAGGTCATGCACGAAACGGGCGTCACTGTGCCTTGCGAGGTTCACTACTACAAAGACACCGAGGCGCCGGGTGATCGCCAGGTTCTGTGGCGTGCGATGAGTGAAGAGGGCTATTGTGAATCGAAGGCCACTGAATTTGTCGCCAAACTTTCAAGCATGGGCTGGGACTGCGGAACCTCTGCAGTATCTGACGATTCGGCCGGGATGGAAGAGGCCGAAATGAACGAGGATACTGACACGCTGGATGACACTGACGCGCTGGCACCCGCAGACGACATCGAAATTTA
Organism: Woeseiaceae bacterium; assembly: GCA_024640345.1. Taxonomy (GTDB): domain Bacteria; phylum Pseudomonadota; class Gammaproteobacteria; order Steroidobacterales; family Woeseiaceae; genus SZUA-117. The sequence goes on along the minus strand of JAHEFD010000052.1, from coordinate 21,256 downwards.
GAATTTCGAAACCCACCAGGCATCAATCAGGCGGAGGACTTAACTCCACTGCTGCCATCCTGCACAAAGAAACGTCTCACCTTGATTGCCCGTGAGAGTTTTCCGCGCCTGACAAAGCACTGGTAGAACATATCCTTCATTACTTCCAGGAGGATTCCGGCCTGGGCGCGATTCAGCAAGGGCAGTTCGTCGCCTTCACCGCTATCAAAAATCACCTTTTTGATCGGGTCGAAACTCTCATCGTCAATTTCCGCGATGTCCTGTGCGGCCATCACCTCGTCAAATGCGCGCAGCTTGCCGCTCTCTCCCAATGACGTGAATGAACTGGCCGCCGCGCGGCGACACATCGATGCAAAGGCGTTGAAGTTGTTCGTCGAGTAGCAGGACAAGGCTTCACGAAAAAGCAGCTCGGTTTGCTTGGGCAGATATGAGAACTGAAAACGTTCCTTGGGGCGCTCAAGCTCAATGAAGTTTTGGTAAAGATCGATCGAGTCGTCATTGAATTGCCTTACGGCGAATCGCAGGAAGACGGGCGCGTTGCAGGCATCGCACTGATAAACGATGCCAATGTGCTTCGGCCTGATGTGGGCCAGGTTTTCGAAATCAGGTACGGCCTGTGGCGACATATGCGAGTAGATGCCGCAATAGGGACATTCAAGGCCAAATTGCTCTTCGGCCCCGCGACTTATCCCCTTGTCTCGCTCAATCGTTATCGCCATTATTTTATCCAGCGCCGATACGTTCTGATTTTTTATTTAATTCATACAGCGCGTTACCAGTATAGCCTCAGCCGTCCTCGCCACCTTCCCGGTTAGACATAATATATACCTGTTTAATTCCCCCTCCATGAGCTGATTGCGTCTCGTGCCTGATCATTGTCCGGACGCGCGACCAGGGCATCGCGACTCAGCAATACCTCAAACCTCGCGCCATCGACCATCGGGACATAGGTTGCCGTACCGTAATGAGCGTCAACGCCCGGCACCAGGAGTGGAAACCGGTGGGCTATCTTCCATACATCGACCGGTGATTCCGGAGTCAGTGCGTGAACAGTTCGGGATTCATTCTGTTCGCGCGTAATTTCACCATAGCGTCCGCTGAGCCGGTCCAGCTGATAGATCGGATCGAGGCCCAGGATCGTCATCGGTGGTTTCCAGGTAACGATCTTCGCGTCGATCTGCCACTCGTTGCCGCGCAGTACGTAGAACTGGTCCATCTTCTCCGGCACCATGACTCGCGCCTCGAATTCTTCATTCGCGACCTGCCTGAACTCGACACGGGAGACCAGTTTCTCCTCGGTCAGCCGTTCGTAACTCACGTAACTGAGCAGCAGCATTCCGCCGATGCCGGCTATTGTCGCGGAGCCCATGCAACTAAGGCAGGAACCGCCCGCGCGGATGATGCGCCGATGCCTGACAGAGTGGAGCATTCGAAACAGGAAGAAGAACGCGAGGAACGCGAAGACAAGGCTAATTGTGCTCAGAATAACCATCAGCTGGCGAGTTTCTTGTACCTGATCCTGTGTGGGCTGTCTGCCTCGCTGCCAAGGCGGCGTCGCCTGTCTTCTTCGTACTCGGAGTAATTGCCGGCATACCACACGACCTGGCTGTCTCCCTCAAAGGCCAGGATGTGCGTTGCAATTCGATCAAGGAACCACCGGTCATGCGAAATAACAATCGCTGACCCGGGGAACTCCAGCAATGCTTCCTCGAGCGCACGCAAGGTCTCCACGTCGAGATCGTTAGTCGGTTCGTCAAGCAAAAGCAGGTTACCGCCAGCTTTGAGCATTTTTGCCAGGTGCACACGGTTTCTTTCACCGCCGGAGAGCAGGCCAATTTTCTTCTGCTGTTCCGTGCCGCGAAAATTGAAGCGGCCGACATATGCGCGCGAGGGCGTCTCGTACTTGCCAACCGTGATCAGGTCCTGCCCGTCGGAGATCTCCTCCCAGATGGTCTTGCTGTCATCGAGGCTTTCGCGAGACTGATCGACGCTCGCAATCTGCACCGTGTCGCCAAGCCTGACGGTTCCCGCGTCCGGTTGCTCGCTGCCGGTGATCATTCGAAACAGCGTTGTCTTGCCCGCACCGTTTGGCCCGATGATGCCCGCGATGCCGCCTGCAGGCAGCGTAAAGCTCAGCGAGTCCATCAGTAACTTGTCGCCAAATCCCTTGTTCAGCTCGACTGCATCAATGACGACGTCACCAAGGCGTGGGCCGGGCGGAATATATATTTCATTGGTTTCATTACGTTTTTGGTAATTCTGCGAGGATATCTCTTCGAATTGTCGTAACCGTGCCTTGGATTTGGCCTGTCGCCCCTTGGGGTTTGATCGTACCCATTCGAGCTCGGACTGCATCGCCTTCTGGCGCGCCTTCTCGGACGCATCTTCCTGTTGCAAACGATTCTGTTTCTGTTCGAGCCAGGAAGAATAATTACCTTCCCACGGGATACCGTGGCCACGGTCCAGCTCAAGAATCCAGCCCGCAACGTTGTCGAGGAAGTAGCGATCGTGCGTAACCGCTATGACGGTACCCGGGTACCCTTCGAGGAATCGTTCCAGCCAGGCAACCGACTCGGCATCGAGATGGTTCGTGGGTTCATCGAGAAGCAGCATGTCAGGCTCTGATAACAACAGGCGACAAAGCGCGACCCGACGTTTTTCACCGCCGGATAACTTGGTGACGTCAGCATCCCAGGCTGGCAAACGCAGCGCGTCGGCCGCTACGTCGAGTTTTCGATCGAGTTCCCACGCGCCGGCCGAATCAATTGCGTCCTGTAGTTTTCCCTGCTCCTCGAGCAATGAATTCATCTGCTCATCGTCCATCGGCTCTGCAAATGCCATGCTGATTTCGTTGAATCGGTCGAGAAGCGCCTTGGTTTCCGCGACGCCCTCTTCGACGTTGCCGCGTACATCTTTAGCAGGGTCAAGCTCGGGTTCCTGTGGCAAATAGCCGATATTGATGCCCGGCTGTGGTCGGGCTTCGCCTTCGAATTCCTGGTCGAGGCCGGCCATGATCCTCAGCAAGGTCGATTTGCCGGAACCGTTGAGACCCAGCACGCCAATCTTCGCGCCCGGAAAGAAACTCAGGGAAATGTCCTTGATGATGAATCGCTTGGGTGGAACCATCTTGGCCACCCTGTTCATCGTGTAGATATACTGCGCCATGCTGTCTCTGCGATTGAAAATGAAGCGCGCATTATAGAGGGAAAATTCATGTATGCTGCGCCTGTCTTGAAATTGGGCACAAATCGAAAAAACAAAGTGACCAATCACGGAAAATCATCGGTCTGGGTTTACAGAGGCGAGGAGATCGCTCGCTACGGTTTTGGCGACGACCATCCATTCGGCTCAGATCGGCACGAGGTGTTTCAGCTGGAGCTGGCATCGGCCGGATTGGGTGATGCCATCCACTATGCGATTCCCCGGCGAGCCACCGTCGATGAACTGGTGCTCTTCCACTCGCCCGATTACATCAATTTTGTTTCAAAAAGATCAGAAGAGGGCATCGGGTTTCTCGACGACGGCGACACACCTGCGTTTCCCGGCATATTCGAGATTGCCGCAGATGTCGTGGGTACGACGCTGGCGGCAGTCGATGCAGTCATGCTGGGAGAGACCAGGCGCGCGTTCGTACCGATCGCAGGCTTGCACCATGCCGGTCGCAGCCATGCCGCGGGTTTTTGTGTTTTTAACGACTGCGGCGTCGCCATTGAATATCTGCGGCACAAATACGGGTTAAAAAGAGTCGCCTACGTCGATATCGATGCACACCATGGCGACGGGGTGTTTTACGGATTTGAGGATGATCCCGATCTGCTTTTTGCGGATATTCACGAGGATGGGCGGTTTCTTTACCCGGGCACCGGCGCTGCCAGCGAAACCGGCAAAGGTCCCGCGGTTGGAACGAAACTGAATATTCCGCTGCCGCCCGGGGCCGGAGACGCCGAATTCGGAGAAGTCTGGCCGGATGTCGAATCCTACATAGAGCGAACCCGGCCCGAATTCATCCTCCTGCAGTGTGGAGCCGACAGCCTCGAAGGAGACCCGATCACGCATCTCCGTTTCACGGAAGAGGCGCATGCAAGGGCGGCCGCCGACTTGTGCAGGCTGGCGAATAAGCACTGTAATGGCCGCATTGTCGGCACGGGCGGGGGTGGCTACAACCGTCGGAATGTCGCCCGGGCCTGGACGCGTGTCGTCAGCTCGTTTGCAGCTGCGGACGGTTAATTTTTAGCTCGCTATTCTTTCGCGCGGGCGACCCGGCTCATGTACAATTCCGCATTTTTTCACCCCGCCAATTTTCATAACTGACCCCGGAGACCCGCTTCCGCATGTTTGCCGATACAACATCCCTAGAGAATTTTGACAGCGAGCTGTTCCGGGCAATCGTGAACGAATCCCACCGCCAGGAACAGCACGTCGAGCTGATTGCGTCGGAGAACTATGCGAGCCCCCGTGTCCTGGAGGCCCAGGGTTCAGTCCTGACCAACAAGTATGCTGAGGGGTATCCGGGCAAACGCTATTACGGTGGTTGCGAGTTCGTGGACGTGGTTGAAAACCTTGCTATCGAACGTGCAAAAGAACTGTTCGGCGCGGATTATGCCAACGTACAGCCGCATGCAGGGTCGCAGGCCAATGCGGCGGTTTGCCAGGCGCTTTTAAAGCCCGGGGATCCGATCCTGGGCATGAGCCTCGCGGCCGGTGGTCATCTGACCCACGGCTCGAAAGTCAATTTTTCCGGCCAGCTCTATGATGCGGCACAGTATGGCGTTGATGCCGAGACCGGCTACATCGACTATGACGAAGTGCAGAGGCTGGCCAGTGAGCAAAAGCCCCGGCTGATCATCGCCGGCTTCTCCGCCTACTCGCGCATTCTCGACTGGCAACGTTTCCGGGAAATTGCCGATTCGGTTGGCGCTTACCTGATGGCCGACATGGCGCATGTCGCCGGCCTGGTCGCAAGCGGTCACTACCCGAATCCGGTCCCCTTTGCGGATGTCGTAACGACAACGACTCACAAGACGCTGCGCGGGCCGAGGGGCGGGATGATCCTGGCGAAAGAAAACGAAGAACTGCAGAAGAAATTCAATTCGCTTGTTTTTCCCGGTACCCAGGGCGGACCGTTAATGCATACCATAGCGGCCAAAGCCGTGGCGTTTCTCGAGGCGATGAGCCCGGACTTCAAGGCCTACCAGGGCAGGGTGGTCGAGAACGCGGTGGTTATGGCGGATACTTTTATGCAACGAGGCTTCGATATCGTGTCCGGCGGAACAGAGAATCACCTCATGTTGGTCAGCTTCATAGGCAAGGAACTCACGGGCAAGATGGCTGACGCAGCGCTCGGACGTGCGAATATTACGGTGAACAAGAACTCGGTTCCGAATGACCCGCGCTCACCCTTCGTGACCAGCGGTCTGCGGCTGGGTACACCGGCAATCACCACTCGCGGTTTCGGGCCCGGCGAGGTTCGCGAGGTGACGGGCTGGATTTGCGACATCCTGGACGACATCACCGACGACGTAATGATCCAGCGTGTCCGTGGCCAGGTGGTCGACTTGTGCGGGCGTTTCCCTGTATACGTTTGATTCGGTGCTATCCTGAGTACCGGATTCACTCGGTAACACGCAATGCATTGTCCTTTCTGCAGCAACGAAGAAACCAAGGTTATCGATTCGCGCCTGGCCGGTGAGGGGCGCCAGATCAGGCGCCGAAGGCAATGTCTCGACTGTAACGAGCGATTTACTACCTTCGAAAGTGCAGAACTCGTCATGCCACGGTTGATCAAGAGCGACAACAGCCGCCAGCCGTTCGATGAATCGAAACTGCGAAACAGCATGATTCGTGCGCTCGAAAAACGGCCGGTCTCCGCGGATGATCTCGAGCAGGCGATCGGCCGCCTGATTCATAAGTTGCGAACGATGGGTGAACGCGAGGTCCCTTCCAGGCTGATTGGTGAAATGGTGATGGAGGAATTGCGCGAGCTCGACGAGGTCGCCTATGTTCGATTTGCGTCGGTCTATCGCAGCTTTCAGGACGTCACTGAATTCCAGGATGAGATCAAACGATTGCAGGAAATATCCAATGCCAGTGCTGCTCGCGAGCAAATGTCACTGTTGCCCGAACTCCTCGGTACCAAGAAATAATCATGGCCGATCTAAAGTCCGCAGATTACCGGTACATGGCGCAGGCATTGCGTCTTGCCAGGCGCGGCAATTACACCGCTCACCCCAACCCCCGGGTCGGCTGCGTGCTGGTCAGGTCGGATGAGGTTGTCGGGGAAGGCTGGCACCGTAAAACCGGTGAGGCGCATGCAGAAATTAACGCGCTGGCAATGGCCGGTGACAAGGCAGAGGGAAGCACGGCCTATGTGACGCTCGAGCCCTGTTCGCATAAAGGCAAGACACGACCCTGTACCGAAGCGTTGATCCAGGCCGGTGTCGCCAGAGTTATTGCCGCGACGGGCGATCCGAATCCCAGGGTATCGGGCACCGGGTTCGACAAGTTGCGAGAAGCCGGCGTCGATGTCGACATCGGCCTTATGCAGGCCGAAGCCAGGTCATTGAACCGGGGGTTCATATCGCGTTTCACCCAGGGCAGGCCGTTCGTGAGACTCAAGATTGCGGCCAGCCTGGACGGTAAGACCGCAATGTCGAACGGCGACAGCCAGTGGATCACGGGACGGGCTGCGAGAAGGGATGTGCAGAAGCTGAGGGCCGAGTCAGGAGCCATTCTCACGGGAGTATCGACCGTGATCGCAGATGATCCTTCGCTTACTGTGCGTGACGAATCAATCGATACTGACGGTCGACAGCCGGTTCGCATTATCCTGGACAGCAAACTAAAAATGTCTCCTACGGCACGCATGTTGACCCTGAAAGGAACGACGATGGTCTTTTGCGTTGACGATACTGATCGCCAGGAACTGGAAGATGCCGGTGCCGACGTTTGCCTTCTTCCCGCCAACAGGGGGCAGACGGACCTGGCGGCAGTGATGCAAAAACTGGCCGAGCTCGAAATCAATGATGTGCTGGTTGAGGCTGGACCGTTGCTGGCGGGGAGCCTGATGTCCGCTGGCCTGGTCGACGAACTTGTTATTTATCAGGCGCCCCATATGATGGGCAGCGAAACTCGCGATATGCTCACTACGCCGGATTGGCAGGCGTTGAATCAGCGGATGGATCTCGACATTGTCGATATCAGGAAGATCGGCAAGGATATTCGAATTACAGCCAGGCCCCAGTAAAAAACAACAAGAATCATGTTTACCGGAATCATTAAAGCGACAGGTACCGTCGGGCAGATTGTTCCCCGCGGTGGTGACCTGCGCCTGGCTATTCGTTCAGATGGCCTGCGTTGGGATGAATTCGAGTTGGGCGAGAGTATTTCGGTAAACGGAGTCTGCCTGACGGCTGTCGAATTTGAGCAGAATGGTTTCCTGACCGATGTATCGGTCGAAACACTGAATGTCACCGCATTGAAGGGCGTCGCGATTGGTGACAGGGTCAATCTCGAGCCATCGCTCGCTATCGGTGAACGGCTCGGCGGACATCTCGTGAGCGGTCACGTCGATTGTGTCGGTACGATTGCTTCTCGCGCGTCCGATGCGCGCTCGGTTAGACTGGATGTCGAGATTCCCGCGAAATTCGGGCGTTATGTTGCCAGAAAGGGATCCGTTTGCATCGATGGCGTCAGCCTTACCGTCAATGAGGTATCGGACAAGGGCTTTAGCGTTAATATCATTCCGCACACGGCTGATGTCACGATTATTGGTGAATACCAGGTTGGCACAACCGTTAACATCGAAGTAGATTTGCTGGCGCGATATCTTGAGCGCCTGATCACCGCCGGCGACGATACCGGTATCACGAAAGATTTTTTACGAGCACACGGCTATGCCTGACAATACAAAATTACATCCGAGCGCGGCCGGCGTCGCATTCAGCAACATCGAGGAGATCATTGCCGATATTCGCGATGGCAAGATGGTCATCATGGTGGACGATGAAAACCGTGAGAATGAGGGCGACCTGTTGATGGCAGCAGCCCGTGTTCGACCGGAGGACATCAATTACATGGCGCGTTATGGCCGTGGCCTGATTTGCCTGACGATCACCCGGGAGCGCTGTGCACAGCTTCGCCTTCCCCTGATGGTTGCGGAGACAGATGCGCACCACGCCACGAATTTCACGATTTCGATTGAAGCGGCGGAGGGCATAACGACCGGGATATCCGCACACGACAGGGCTAAGACTGTTCAGGTTGCGGTTTCCGCCGATGCGAAGCCGGAGCATCTCAGCCAACCCGGTCATATTTTTCCTGTAATGGCCCAGCCCGGTGGTGTCCTGACACGTGCCGGTCATACCGAGGCTGGCTGCGACCTGGCGAGACTGGCGGGACTTGAACCAGCGGCGACGATTGTCGAGATCCTGAATGAAGATGGCAGCATGGCGCGAAGACCGGATCTCGAGCGGTTCTCGAGAGAGCACAACATCAAGATCGGCACCATCGCTGACCTGATTGCTTACCGCCTGGAGAAAGAACGCAATGTCGAGCGTATCGCGGAGCACCAGGTTGAGACCGCGCACGGCAAATTTACGATGTTCTGTTACGACGATCATGTGAACCAGACGGTTCACATCGCGCTCGCGAAAGGAGACATCAAGACAGCCACTGATCCGTTGGTGCGGGTTCATATCCAGGACACGCTGGGCGATGCACTCGGCATCAAGGGCCGTGGCCTCGGGTGGCCGCTGAGCAGTGCCATTGAACGTATTGCCAAAGAGGATGTGGGTGTTGTCGTGGTTTTGCGCGAGCAGGAGTCGTCCCGTGATCTCATGGAGGTGGTGGATGCGCTGGCGGCGGACAAGGACGATCTCCAGGACCGACGCAATGGCGATTCCGTGTTGCGCACCTATGGCATTGGCGCACAGATACTCCGGGACCTCGGAATTCAAAAGATGAGAGTACTGTCTGCGCCGAAACAGATGTATGGTATCTCCGGCTTCGATCTGGAAGTAACGGAGTATGTTGAGAGCTAATGGACAAAATTAAGACAACCGAAGGTGATCTGAACGCGCGCGACATGCGTATTACGATCATTGCCTCGCGGTTTAACGATTTTATCGTCGAGTCCCTGTTAAAGGGTGCCGTGCAATGCCTGCGGCGACACGGCGCGACTGATTCGGCAATTGAGATCATCAGGGTTCCGGGCGCACACGAGATGCCATTGGCGGTGGAGAAAGTTGCGGGGTCTCATCGTGCGGACGGCATAGTTGCGCTCGGCGCCGTCATTCGCGGTGCGACGCCTCACTTCGAGTATGTGTCCGGCGAATGCATGAGAGGTATCGCAGCTTCCGGCAGGCAGCACGGAGTGCCAATCGGGATGGGGGTCCTGACAACGGATTCGATTGAGCAGGCAATCGAAAGGGCGGGAACCAAAGCCGGTAATAAGGGTGAGGAAGCAACGCTTGCCGTTATCGAGATGGTCAATCTGCTGCGCAAGCTGGACTGACCCGGAACATCCTTACATGTCCAAATCAGATTCCCCAGGGGCACGCAGTCGGGCACGCGACCTGATTGTTCAGTCTCTCTACCAGAAGCAGATTGCGGGGCATGACGTTGTCGAACTGTTACGCCAGTTTCACGATCGACCGGAATATGATCGAGTCGATCAGCCTTATTTTGACGAGGCGTTAAAGATGATTTGCGAGTCACTCGATTCCATCGAGCGCGGCATCGACGAACTTGCGGATCGTCCGTTATCCCAGCTTGATCCTGTTGAGCGTGCGATTCTGTTGCTTGGTTTCTATGAGCTGGAATCAAAACCGGACGTTCCTTTTAAAGTCGTCATCAACGAATCGGTTAATCTCGCGAAACGCTTCGGTGCCGTTGACGGCCACAAATATATAAACGCACTACTGGATAAAGCCTGCAAGAAACTGCGACCAGTCGGTTAGGTATTCGGGCGTGGACGAGTTTGAGATCATTCGTCGTTTCTTTGATCGGGAAACGACCGACGAAAGCATAATCGCCGGTATTGGGGACGACGGTGCGGTTACTCGCCCAATGGCCGGGCGTGATCTCGTCACGGTCATAGACTCCATGGTAGCCGGTGTTCATTTTCCGCTGTCTATGCATCCTGCGGATGTGGGTTACCGGGCCGTAGCGGTTAATCTGTCGGACATTGCAGCGATGGCGGCAATACCGAAATGGATGACGCTGGCCTTGACCCTCGATCAGGCAGATCCAGCCTGGATTGAAGACTTTGCGAAGGGCCTGTTTGCTGCCGCAGACGAACATGGTGTCTCGTTGATCGGCGGCGATACGACTCATGGCAGTGAGAAAGTCGTAACGATCCAGATCACCGGCATTGTTGAGGTTGGCGCGGCACTGATGCGCAGCGGTGCCAGCGCGGGAGAATCAATATTTGTAACCGGGTCGGTAGGTGATGCGGCAGCCGGCCTGTCGATTCTGCAAAGCGGCGCGCCGAGCAATGCCGACACTGATTATCTTGTGCGTCGCTTCACGCGGCCAACGGCACGGGTCAGTGTTGGCCGCAAAATAGGTGCCCTTGCAGGGGCCGCAATCGACCTGTCTGACGGACTATTTACGGACACCGAAAAACTGCTGTCTGCAAGCAGCTTATCCGGCATTATCGAAACGGACCTGGTCCCGTTGTCTGCCGAACTGCAACGGACGATGGCGCGGGACGATGCATTGAGGTTTGCGCTCGGAGGCGGTGACGACTATGAATTGTGCTTTACCAGTGCCGCGTCAGAGGACGAGATTAATGAAAGTATTGCCGAGTGCGGTGTCGCGGTTACTCGCATCGGCAGTGTGGGTGAGGGCAGGGGCCTGTCCTGTACGATGAATGGAGAGCGTTATGCATACCGTGATGACGGCTACCGGCATTTTCGTTGACTGAGGCATTGGATAAGGGGCAAGACACGCAGAATCTCGCGCGTACGGTCGTGAGAGACCCCGTGCATTTGCTGGCATTTGGATTCGGCTCGGGCCTGTTACCAAAAGCACCGGGAACATTCGGCTCACTTCCCGGCGTTTTACTCGCGTGGCTGACGCTGCCGCTGGCGCTCGAATGGCGTGTCGGAGTGGCGGTTGGCCTGGTTCTGGCGGGCATCTGGATCTGTGACGAAAGCGCCAGGCGGCTGGGTATCCACGACCACCCGGGAATCGTCTGGGACGAGATTACCGGGATGTACGTGACACTGCTGGTCGTGCCACCCCAGATATCGCTCTGGGCCTTGGCATTCGGGCTTTTCAGGCTGTTTGACATCTGGAAACCGTGGCCGATTCGGGACCTGGATCACAGACTGGCCGGAGGGGTCGGAATTATGCTGGATGACCTCGTAGCCGCCCTGTATGCCGCGATTTTGCTGGTTTTCGGGAGGTGGTTAATCATCTAGAGAGAAGCGTAAAAATGGCACGGAACGTCACGGAGTTACCACGGCCCAGGGATGTCCCCGACAAGATCGGGAAGTACGTCATCATCAACAAGGTCGGCAAGGGAAGCACCGGCACCGTGTACCTCTCTCACGATCCCTACTATCGAAGGGACGTCGCGATCAAGGTTTACAATATCGAGGAAGATGCCGACGCAGATCGCGCCCGCGTTTCCCGCAAGATGTTTTTCAATGAAGCGCACATGGTTGGCATGCTGCAGCATCCGAACATCATGCCTATCTATGATGCAGGTGAAGAAAACGGCAAGTATTACGTTGTTACAGAGCATATTCAGGGTGCGCGAACGCTTGCTGCGTATTGCCGCCCCGACAATTTACTGCGTGTCGATGATGTCGTCGAAATAATCTACAAGTGTGCAAAGGCGCTGCATTATTCTCATAGCAGAGGCGTCATTCACCGCGATATAAAACCGTCGAACGTCATGCTGACGATTGATAACGACGTAAGAATTATCGATTTCGGAATTGCGATTTGCGCCGATGCCGATATATCCCGCATCGAAGGAATTGCCGGCTCTCCCAGCTACATGTCACCCGAACAGGTGCAGTCTGAAGAGCTGACCTCATCATCAGATATCTATTCACTGGGTGCAGTGCTTTACGAGCTGCTGACCGGGTTCAGGCCGTTCCGTGCGGACAACCTGTCCAAACTTTTGCACCAGATTGTTTACGCGACACCGCCGCCGATTCATACGTATCGCGATGACTTGTCGGAAGAGCTTGAGCAGGTGGTCGCGATGACCATGCAGAAGGATCCTGCAAAGCGTTGTCTCAGTGGCAACGCCCTGGCGGCAGATCTGACGCGCGTTTACCAGGATCTTCGCGCCAAGTACGACAGCCTGGATAACCAGGAACACTTTGACCTGTTGCGTACACTGACTTTTTTCCACGAGTTCTCTCACGCGGAAATCTGGGAAGTACTGCGTGCCTCGGACTGGCATGAATACAAAGACGGCGAAGACATTGTCCGCGAGGGCGAAATGGATGACCGCTTCTACATCATCGTATCCGGCCAGGCCGATGTCGAAGCGAATGGCCGGAAACTTGGCACACTCTCGGACGGTGCCTGTTTCGGCGAAACGAGTTATGTGCGCGGGGCAAAACGAACCGCGTCGATAACGGCCAACGGACCGATCCAGATCCTGCGAGTCAGCTCGACCCTGATGGAGCAGGTGTCACAGGCGTGCCAGCTTCGGTTCAACAAGGTGTTCCTGAGGTCCTTGATCACCAGGCTGCAGGGCGACGGAAACGCGCAGACCTGACATCGGCCGGGCCCCTGGTGTTAATGCGCCAGGAATTACCAATTCACACCCAGCGAAACCGGGCGCCGTTGTGTCGGCGGAGGTTGGTGCGATCCCTGGTTGAGGCCATTCCTCTAAAGCTCAGCACGGTGAGCTACGTACAACTACCTAGTTAACGCTATTGCGAATCATTCGCATTTCTGTAAACTGTCGGCTAGGGAAATTCGTTTTTATGGACCTGTCTGACATGACACTCGCATCGCTTCAACGTGGCCGAAAATACGTGATCAATGGCATCGACGCCACGGATCCCGACGTACAGCGGCTAATGGTACTTGGCCTGGTCGAGGGCACTGAAGTGGAGCTCGCCAGCACGGCAATCGGCGGTGATCCTCTGGAATTCCGCATGTTCGGCAACGCAATTTCATTGCGCCGCGAGCAGGCAAGACACTTCGCGGTATCGCCCGCGGAAAAAGGTGAGTAAAGAATCGGTCACCCGCGTATCGGCTGACCAGATTTCCGTTCGCCGACGCCCGTCGGCAAGCATCGCGGTTGTCGGTAACCCCAATTCCGGAAAGAGCACGCTGTTCAACCGTTTGACGGGTATGCGCCAGAAAACGGGCAATTATCCCGGCGTCACGGTCGAAAAGCATGTCGGTGTTACGCACGTCGGCGAGACTTCGCTGGAACTGGTCGATCTGCCCGGCATGTTTGCGCTCAGTGCGCATTCGCTGGAAGAGCGCATTGCTGCGGACGTCGTCCTCGGTCGCATTCCCGATATGGACAGACCGGACGGAATTCTCGCCGTCGTCGATTCAACGCATCTCTACCAGGGCCTGTATCTCGTTCAGCAGTTGATGGAGCTCGATCTGCCAGTCATGGTCGCATTAACCATGACCGATGCCGCGGTCTCCAGCGGTATACATATCGACAGCGATGCTTTGGCGTTGCGTTTGGGTGGAATAAAGGTTTGCCCGGTTATTGCAACAACCGGCGAAGGAATTGACGAACTCAAAGTTGCATTGCGTGGCCTTATAGAATCTGACAAGCCGGTTGTACCCGAGTTTTGGGAAGAGTTGAGTACCGTGTCGGAGGAACTCGCAAGGGAATTGCCGGCGACAGTGCCTCGTTTTGAAATAGAACGAGCACTCATCGATCACGACAGCGCGCTGGCGCAGGAGGTTGCCGGCTATCTGGGTGACGATGGCGAGGAGCGCCTGAAAGCGTGCCGGGAGAGATTGTTCGGTTCGGACCCGCCGCTGGCGAACGAGGCGCGCCGCCGCTATACCTGGGTGCGCGGGGTAATGAACGATGTGCAGCATGCTGCACCGGTGATTGCCACCTGGACCTCGAGGTTTGGTCAATTCCTGAACCGGCCAATACCGGGAACGATCGGTCTGTTTGTCGTGATGGCGATCGTGTTCCAGGCAGTATTCGCCTGGGCGACGCCGCTGATGGACACGATTGACGGTGCAACGGCAACACTGGGGACCGTCGTTGCAGATAACCTGCCTGACGGCGCGTTGGCAAGTTTCATAACCGATGGCGCGATCGCCGGCGTTGGCAGCGTTATCGTCTTTTTGCCGCAAATTTTAATCCTGTTTCTGTTCATCATTGTGCTGGAAGACTCCGGTTACCTTGCCAGAGCGGCTTACCTGATGGACCGAACAATGCGTTCAGTGGGTTTGTCCGGCCAGTCGATCATTCCGATGATTTCCAGTTTTGCCTGCGCGGTGCCAGGAATCATGGCAACACGGGTTATACCCAGCCGCCGGGATCGAATCGCAACCATTCTCGCTGCACCGTTCATGACCTGCTCGGCGAGGTTGCCGGTCTATGCATTGCTGATTGCGGCATTTGTACCGGCACGCAGTGTTGGTTTTATGAATCTTCAGGGCATTGTCCTGTTCGGCCTTTACATGCTTGGCATCGTCGCCGGGCTCGCAACCGCGCTGATGCTGAGAAAGACAGCGCTGCATGGTCCCAAACCGACCTTTGCGCTGATGTTGCCGGAATTCCGACGGCCGAATCTTCGAACCGTCATGATGCAGCTGTTAGGCCGGGCGATGATTTTTCTGAAGCGTGCCGGCACCGTAATTTTTGCGGTGGCCGTTGTCGTCTGGGCGCTTGCGTATTACCCGCGTTCCGAGGAAGTGCACATTGCCAGCGTCGCATCACAGGAAAGAGCTGCGGCTACACTCTCAGGCGAGTCGCTCGACGCTGCGCTTGTCCGAATCGATAACGAGACTGCCGCCGCCCAGCTGGAGCAAAGCTGGCTCGGCAGGGCTGGCAAGTTCGTCGTGCCGGTTTTTGAACCGCTTGGCTGGGACTGGAAAATCTCCGCTGCAGTTATCGCCAGTTTTCCGGCACGTGAAGTGGTGGTCGCGGTACTCGGAACCGTCTATGCGGTTGGTGACGAAGCTGATGAGGCAACGCTTACGGAAAGGCTTAACTCGGCAAGGCATCCGGACGGAACGCCGGTCTATTCATTGCCGATGGTTATAGGGCTCCTGATCTTCTATGCATGTTGTTTGCAGTGTGCGGCGACGATTGCCGTGATTCGGCGCGAGACAAATGGCTGGAGATGGCCGATCTTTGCGTGGACCTATATGACGACCCTGGGATATCTCGGCGCCTTGATTGCCTACCAGTTCGGCGTTAGCTGAGGAATTCTTGTTCCTCTAGTCCGACGAATCAAAATCCTGAACTGACTCATCACCGCCGGCCGTCTTAAGGAGTATTTCCACCTTTTGTTCGGCTTCCTTCAGCGCGGCCTGGCAGCCCCTGGTTAATTTGATCCCTTCCTCAAACTTCTTCATTGCTTTGTCGAGAGGCAAGTCACCACTTTCCAGCTCTTCCACCAGGGATTCCAGTTCAGCCAGAGATTTTTCAAGGTTGATTTTGGTTTTGCTCGTCATGTGCGGAAGTTTCAATTGCTCGCGGTATCGGATGCGGTACGCTACATCGCGGTTATGGCGTGGTCAATGGTGCCGGTCTTCGTTGACAATGTCTGCGGCCGGGCATACAGTTACTGACTGATTTAGACTCAGTCTAAATGATAATAAGACGCATTGAGAGGAACGACTATGTCACTGAAAGGCAGCAAAACCGAAGGAAATCTGAAAGACGCATTCGCCGGAGAATCGCAGGCTAATCGACGTTATCTGTATTTCGCAGCAAAAGCGGACGTTGAAGGCTACAACGACGTAGCTGCAGTATTCCGTTCCACCGCTGAAGGTGAGACAGGACACGCACATGGCCACCTGGAATACCTGGAAGAGACCGGCGATCCAGCGACCGGACTGCCAATCGGATCAACGTCTGACAATCTTGCAGCAGCAATTGCAGGTGAGACCCACGAGTACACAGATATGTACCCGGGTATGGCGAAGACTGCACGGGACGAAGATTTCGAAGAAATTGCGGATTGGTTCGAGACATTGGCAAAAGCCGAGCGGTCTCATGCCAACCGTTTTCAGAAAGCACTAGACTCACTCGACGACTAACAAGGACAGGCCGGGTATCGACAAGCGGCGATTACCCGGCCTATTTCTTACCAAGTGGGCACACCAACTGACAGGCGAGAGGGCAGCCTCGAAGCGCCGACGCGCCATCCGATAGACTGGCGATCCGACGAATTCTACGACGAGTCCGCGTTGATGACGGAGCTCGAGCGTGTCTTCGATATCTGCCATGGCTGTCGCCGCTGTTTCAACCTTTGCCATTCTTTTCCGACCTTGTTCGACGCTGTCGATGAATCGGAGAGCATGGAGCTCGATACCGTGCCCAAGTCCGTCTATTGGGAGGTGGTCGATCATTGCTATCTATGTGACATGTGTTACATGACGAAGTGCCCGTATGTGCCGCCGCATGAATGGAATATAGATTTCCCTCACCTGATGTTGCGCGCGAAGGCGATCCGGTTCAAAAAGCACGGTGCATCGAAGCGCGACCGGTTACTGACGTCGACAGACAAAGTTGGACAATTCGCTGGAATCCCGGTGATCTCTCAGGTCGTTAACGCAGTCAATCGCAGCAAATCGGGGAGAGCGCTTGTCGAAAACGTGCTCGGTGTCCATCGCGACGCGCCACTGCCTCAATACCATTCAAACACTGCGCGGAAGCGACTCCGGAAACTGCAGGCGGATTCCGGAGAAAGCGCGGGCCCAACAGCGGAGACGCGAGGCAAGGTCGTCTTATTTACGACATGTTACGGCAACCATAACCTGCCTTCGATGGTGGAGGATCTCGCGGCGATCTATCAGCACAACGGCATTGCCGTTAGCTTGCCAAAGAACGAAGTCTGCTGTGGCATGCCCAAGCTGGACCTGGGTGATCTCGAAGCAGTAAAAATCGCCAAGGACATCAATATTGCGGAGCTCGCTGGCTGGGTGGACAAAGGCTGGGATATCGTGGCGCCGGTTCCATCCTGCACACTGATGTTCAAGCAGGAACTGCCACTGATGTTCCCGGACGATTCGGATGTCATCAAGGTCCGCGATGCAACTTTTGATCCTTTCGAATACCTCATGCTGAGGCATAAGGAAGGCAAGCTCAAAACGGAATTCAGAAAATCGCTTGGTAAAGTGGTGTACCAGGTCCCTTGTCATCTTCGCGTCCAGAATATTGGACTGAAAACGAGAGACCTGTTGCAGCTGGTACCGGATACCGAGGTCGAGGTTATTGAGCGGTGCTCCGGGCACGATGGTACGTATGCGGTTAAGAAGGAAACGCATGCGATATCGAAGAAAATTGCCCGGCCGGTGATCAGTAAAGTGAATAAATCTGCTGCGAATCACTTCATCAGCGATTGCCCGATGGCGGCGGAACAGATTGCACAGGGCGCCGATGACCATAGTGCCGGAAATCCGTTTGCGTTATTGCGCGATGCTTACGGTATCTGAGGACTGACATTGATGTTGAAGAGAGAATCCCTTTACAGCCTCGAGAAATATTCCGAAATCCGCGACCAGTTCCGCCAGGAGGTCATGGAGCACAAGAAAAACCGGCGATTACTGCTGGGTACGAATGCCACGCTCTATTTCGAAGATCAGATGACGATGCAGTATCAGGTCCAGGAGATGCTGCGCATCGAGAAGATCTTTGAGGCCAGTGGCATCCAGGAAGAGCTGGATGCATACAATCCGCTCATTCCGGATGGTTCAAACTGGAAAGCGACATTCATGGTTGAATTTCCGGATGTCGAGGAACGCAAAGCGATGCTGTCCCGATTGATCGGCATCGAGGAAAAAGTCTGGTTGCAAGTTGGTGATCTGCCGAAGATCTGCCCGATAGCGGATGAGGATCTGGAGCGCTCGGATGACGAAAAGACATCGGCAGTGCATTTTCTGCGTTTCGAACTGACCGCTGAACAGGTTGAGCAACTGAAGGGCGGTGCAGAGCTGGCCGCCGGTATTGACCACGAAAACTACCGGGTCGAAATTCGCCCTGTCGCTGAGAATATTCGGTGGTCCCTCCTGCAAGACCTGGATTGAAAAGCCGCTCCAGGATCCTCGGTGTGACGGAAACGGATTGAAGGCAGAAAGCCGGATACTGCATGCCGGCAATGCCAGGGGAGGTCACGGCCCGGGTGAACCCATCGCGGGCTTGTCGCCGAAGCCGAGATAAATCAGCCAATGAACCGCAACGAGACTTTTTCAGGCCAGTCCCGGATAAATGACCGGACGCGTCACAATTTTTTGCGCTAGAATCGGCGCGGGCAAAATCCTGCTTTCGCTTGGGGCAAACGAGTAGATGAGCAAACGTTACGATGCGGCCGACATCGAGGTTCTGAGTGGCCTCGAACCGGTTCGGCGCAGACCGGGCATGTATACCGATACGACCCGGCCAAATCACCTGGCGCATGAGGTCGTCGATAACAGTGTCGATGAGGCACTCGCCGGCCATTGCAAGAAGATTGACGTCACGCTGCACGCGGATGGCTCTCTTGAGGTTAGTGACGATGGTCGCGGCATGCCCGTCGACAAGCACCCCAAGGAAAAGATACCGGGTGTCGAGCTGATTCTCACCCGCCTGCACGCTGGCGGTAAATTCAATAAAGACAATTACCAGTACTCCGGTGGGCTGCATGGAGTGGGCGTGTCTGTTGTCAACGCGTTGTCAAAGAATCTCGAGGTCTGGATTCGTCGCGGCGGAAAAGAATACAACATGAGTTTCGCGGGCGGCAAAAAGCGCGGCAAACTGGAAGTCGTTGGTTCCGTTGGCAAAGCGAATACCGGCACGACGATCCGTTTCTGGCCGGATCCGCAGTATTTCGATTCACCCAGGATATCGGTGTCGAAACTCAAGCACGCGTTGAAAGCCAAGGCGGTGCTCTGTCCCGGCCTCACCGTCACCCTGAAAGTGGCCAAGCCGAAAGAAAAGCTGGAGTGGTGTTATTCGGGCGGTCTCGAAGAATATCTGCTCGAGGCGATGGGCAGCGGTGAGCATCTGCCGGCTGAGCCTTTTTCGGGCTCGCTTAGCGGCAATCATGAGGCAGTCGACTGGGCATTGGCCTGGCATGCGGATGGTGGACAGCAGGTAACCGAAAGCTACGTCAACCTCGTACCGACACCGCAAGGCGGCACACACGTGAATGGTTTGCGTACCGGACTTACCAACGCACTGCGCGGGTTCTGTGAATTTCGCAGTCTCCTGCCGCGCGGCCTGCAGATTGCGCCGGACGACGTATGGGACGGTATGAATTTTGTCCTGAGTGCCAAGCTGGAGGATCCGCAATTCTCCGGGCAAACGAAAGAACGCCTGTCTTCGCGCGAGTCGGCGGCTTTCGTAACCGGTGTTATTAAAGACAGCTTCTCGCTATGGCTGAACAAACACCCCGAAACGGGGGACGCGATAGCGCAGCTCGCCATCGGCAAGGCGCAAAAAAGGCTCAAAGCGGCAAAACAGGTCGTTCGCAAGAAAATCGTCTCTGGTCCTGCGTTGCCCGGCAAGCTCGCGGATTGCACATCCCAGCAGCCGGCGCTTTGTGAGATTTTCCTGGTCGAGGGTGATTCGGCCGGAGGATCTGCGAAACAGGCACGTGATCGAAATACCCAGGCGATCATGCCTTTGCGCGGCAAGATACTGAACACGTGGGAGGTTGATGCAACAGAAATCCTGGCCTCGCAGGAGGTTCACGACATCAGCGTTGCACTCGGTGTCGATCCCGGGAGCCCCGATCTCGATAGTCTTCGCTATCACAAGATCTGCATCCTCGCCGATGCTGACTCCGACGGACTGCATATAGCGACATTGTTATGCGCGCTGTTCCTGCGTCATTTCCGCGAATTGATACTGGCGGGTCATGTGTACGTAGCGATGCCGCCGTTGTACCGCATCGATGTCGGCAAGGAGAAATTCTATGCGCTCGACGAAAGCGAGCGACAGGGAATTCTGGATCGCATAGCAGCAGAGAATATCAAGGGCAAAGTCTCCGTTACCCGCTTCAAGGGACTCGGTGAGATGAATCCTGAACACCTGCGGGAGACCACGATGAACCGGGATACGCGTCGACTCGTGCAGCTGACGGTGGACGCCCGGGATAAGACGGACCAGCTCATGGATATGTTGTTGGCAAAGAAACGCTCGGGCGACAGGCGCAAGTGGCTCGAAGACAAGGGTAACCTCGCAGAGGTCTGACTCGTGGTCTGTCTTGTTTACTCGCACGACTTTCGCGCAATAGAAGTCTTCGACAAAACGAGCCTGTTACCACGAGCCGAGACGATGAGAACTAACCGGGCAGGTTGCCAGGACGGAAAAATATGCAAAACCAGTTGAATCTCGAAGGCGTTGAGCGCCAGGCTTTGAAGGAGTACACCGAGAAGGCCTATCTCGATTATTCGATGTACGTCATTCTCGATCGCGCATTGCCGCAAATCGGTGACGGCCTCAAGCCGGTCCAGCGCCGCATCACTTACGCGATGAGCGAACTCGGACTGTCCGCGGGACAGAAACACAAGAAATCGGCCCGCACAGTGGGCGACGTGATCGGCAAGTTCCATCCGCATGGTGATTCAGCGTGCTACGAAGCGATGGTATTGATGGCGCAGGATTTCTCCTACCGCTATCCAATCATCGACGGGCAGGGTAACTGGGGTTCAACGGATGACCCCAAGTCTTTTGCCGCAATGCGTTACACGGAATCCCGCCTGCGCCCGTACGCCAGGTCCCTTCTGGCCGAACTTGGCCAGGGAACAGTTGACTGGTCGCCGAACTTCGATGGCACGATGGATGAGCCGATGGTATTGCCTGCTCGTCTGCCTAATTTGATATTAAATGGCACGACCGGAATCGCTGTGGGCATGTCGACGGATGTGCCGCCGCACAACCTGCCGGAAGTAGCAAGCGCGCTGGTCCACCTGATTGATAATCCCAAGGCGACAGTCTCCCACCTGATGAAACACATCAAAGGACCGGATTTTCCGACCGGTGGCGAGCTCGTATCTCCGCGATCGGATATCAAGCAAATCTATACGACAGGGAATGGTACGTTGCGGCTTCGGGCTTCTTATCGGCAGGAGGATGGAGACATTG
>JAHEFD010000135.1 GCA_024640345.1 Woeseiaceae bacterium | reverse complement strand
CTGCCCCTGTTTTTCCAACTGAATAGTTTTATGGCGATTAATTACGACACCCTGATGGCGGCCAGCCTGTCTGACATACCTGTTCAATACGACGAAAAAGATGCCGTGCTCTACGCCCTCGGCATCGGCTTGGGTAGCAATCCGCAGGACCCATCTGAGCTACCCTACGTATACGAGCAGAGAGGGCCGCGCACGATACCAACGTTCGCCAGCATGCTCGTGCCGGATACGATTCTGAAGGCGTCCGGCTGCGACATGCGCACCGTGCTCCACAGAACACAGAGCCTCGATCTTTACCGGCCTCTGCCGCCTGCCGGCAATCTTCTCGCGAGGCAAAAAGTCGTCGGTGTCTTTGATCACGGACCGGGTAACGGTGCTGAAATAGAAATCGAATCCGAACTGCGACGAAAGAGCGATGATACGGTGCTCTGTACGCTCAACAGCCGGCTGATAGCGAGGGCCGACGGCGGATTTGGTGGCCCGCCGCCGGTGGCGGTCGAGCGACATATGTTGCCAGATCGCGAGCCAGACCTTACCTGTGAACTGCCAACACGTCCCGACCAGGCACTGTTATTTCGCCTGTCGGGCGATCTTAACCCGCTCCACGCTGACCCCCTGGTTGCAAGGGAAGCCGGGTTCGCCTCGCCGGTATTGCACGGTCGCTGCACGTATGGCATCGCCTGTCACGCCGTGTTGAAAACGGTTTGCGACTACGATTTCACATTGATCTCGGGATTCGATGTTCGTTTCACTTCGCCGGTATATCCCGGTGACATCGTAACAACCGAGATGTGGCAGGACCGGAATATTGTGTCATTCCGCTGTAAGGCCGGCTCAAGAAACGCCGTTGTGATCAACAACGGCAAATGTACACTGGCCGTATGAGCGATCACTAACAGAGACCTGGCATGAGCGAGCGCATTCTTACGAAGATTGAAAACCATGTCGCAACGGTGACCCTTAATCGGGCAGACAAACGCAACGCCGTCGACACCGCAATGTTTGATGCGATCCTCGAAACGGCCGCCGGACTGGCGGCCAATCCGGTTGTGCGGGTGGTCGTGCTGGAGGGAGATGGTGAACATTTTTGCGCCGGCATCGATATCTCGGTATTTCAGGGCGCCGGTGTTGGCGCAAAGTCGGCTGATTCATTGCAACCACTGCCGGGCAGTACTGCAAATTACTTTCAAAGCGCAGCACTCGTCTGGCGCGAATTGCCGGTACCCGTCCTCGCGGCGTTGCGCGGATCCGTATTCGGTGCAGGATTGCAGATCGCAATGGGTGCCGACATGCGATACGCATCATCTGACGTCAGGATGTCGGTCATGGAGATCAAGTGGGGTCTCATACCCGACATGGGAATAACGTCAACGCTTCCGGGGGTCGTCCCACAGGACAAGGCCCGGGAACTGGCTTATACGGGGCGAATCCTTTCCGCGAAGGACGCCTTTGCTGCCGGACTGATTACGGAGATCGCGGAGGATCCGTCATTGCGGGCGCATGAAATTGCATCTGAAATCGCCGGTAAATCTCCGGATGCGATTCGTGCGATCAAGAAACTTTTCAACGAATCGTGGAAAGATGACCCCGCAGTCGGTTTGCGGCGCGAGGCGGAATTGCAGGCGGCCGTGATGGCGGGAGAAAACCAGGCCGAGGCAGCTGCTGCCAATCTCGAGAAACGATCTCCCGGGTTTCGCGACCCCGACGTCTGAGTAAATTTTTTCATTGAGATGCCAGCGGATGGAAATTAAATTTCCCGGTTGGCGTGGCGTCAAACCAGGACGCGTGTAAATGGGACAAATGAAGGGTATCTCCAGAGCGCTCTCACTATTGAAGTACATTGCGCTGATCGCCGTCATTGCGGCGACGCTGGCGCTTGCCTGGTTACGCTGGGAGTCCGGGCTGCCGAAAGATGAGTGGTTTACGGACCGGCACGGCAAGATGGAAACCGCCATCGTCACGCCCTCGGTCACGCAATACGGCCAGCTGACCGAATCGGTGACCCTGGAATCGGATTCCGGACTGGAGGTTTCTTTCCGCGTCATTCGTCGCGAGGAAGAGAGTGCTCCACAACCTGTGCTGATGATTCTTGGCGGACACCGTACGGGGGCCGATGCCGTCGATCTTTTTGGCGATGTTGGCGACCGTGCGATTGTCGGCATTGACTACCCGTACGATGGGCCAGAGAAAGTGCGAAGCGTAGCGACCGTATTGGAAGCGATTCCTCAGGCTCGACAGGCATTCCTGGATACTGTCCCTGCCGTCTCACTGGTTATCGACTGGCTGTTCTCCCAGGATTGGGTTGACCCGAACAGAATCGTGCTTATCGGCGCCAGCCTGGGTGTTCCCTTCGCAGCAACTGCTGCCGCCCGCGATGAGCGCATTTCGGGCCTGATGCTCGTGCATGGAGCTGCCGACAACCGCATGTGGCTCGAGGTGCAGGTAGCGCGTCGAGTTGATG
Source organism: Woeseiaceae bacterium (assembly GCA_024640345.1). Classification (GTDB taxonomy): domain Bacteria; phylum Pseudomonadota; class Gammaproteobacteria; order Steroidobacterales; family Woeseiaceae; genus SZUA-117. The sequence continues at coordinate 3,762 of JAHEFD010000135.1, read as the reverse complement.
CCAGGCTCCTGCATTACCCGATTGCAACCGTCCTCTATTGGCTGGCATACGGACCCCAGTTCGACACGAAGAAATTCGTTGCGATGTTGTCGCCGCGCCCGGTCCTGATTGTGGCCGCACGAGACGACGAGCGGACACCGCCGGGGCAGGCAGAAATATTATTTGAGAATGCCCGGGATCCGAAACGGCTGCGATACACCGACGGTCGGCATGTTCAGCCAAATCGCGCGGAAATCATTGCTGAGCTACTGAAAATCGCCGATGAAGAGTTGTCGTTTCTAGCACGGTGACAGGAAATGAAGACCACTCGATCCGCATGGCGTCGGGAGTCAGCCGGATTTTAATCCACGCGTCAGTATTGCCGGAAATTTGCTGCGAATCTCGGCTGCCATATCCGCCTTGCCGTGAAACCATTTTGGAATCCAGTTGATGGACCCCATGATGGCATTGCCGGTCATTCGCACGTCACAGGGATCGATGCTGCCGTCCGCAATTCCCCGTTCCAGGATCTTCTCGAAACTGGCGCTGTGGCGGCGTGACACTTCGAGAATCTCGTTTCGGTGATCCCGTTTCAGCGAGGGAATTTCACTCATTATTGCAACCGGGCCTTCATCACCAACCATAATTTCGACGTGGTACTGAATATATAAATGCGCCTGCTGGAATCCCGTTGCGCCATCTCGTACAGCCCGTTCCATTGCTTCTCGCCCGAGTTCGGCGGCGCGCAGGTAACATTGATAGACCAGCTCTTCCTTGTTCCTGACGTAGTAATAAAGCGCGGCGTCCGTAAGGCCCAGGTGTCGGGACACATCCTTCAGCGACGTACCGCTGTAGCCTTTCTGGTTGAAGCAGGAGGCCGCCGCCTTCAGTATCCGGTGGCGCTGCATCTCAAATCGGGTTTCATCCGCTTTTCGGGCCATGTTCTGCCTGATTCTCCGTACTACGCACTTGAACTCTGCATGAGAGTGCATTATTTTAATCTAGATTAAAATTATTGCAACGTCAGAAATCATTGATTTCAAAAGAAATAACCGCGAATCCGCGGGAATTTTCAGCGCAAAAGATCCGAGGACACCGGGCAATGAGTATCGCTCAATCCGATTTGCCGGACCTATCCGGTAACACTGAAACACCGCCATTGCGTTTCGTTACGGCTGCCTCGTTATTCGATGGGCATGATGCCGCGATCAACATTATGCGGCGGCTGATACAGGCGCAAGGCGCCGAGGTCATTCACCTTGGTCACAATCGCAGCGTTGACGATATCGTTCGGGCGGCTATCCAGGAAGACGCTGACGGTATCGCTGTGAGTTCTTACCAGGGCGGCCACAATGAATTCTTCCGCTACATGGTTGATCGCCTGCGCGAGCTCGGCGCACCGCACATCAAGGTTTTTGGCGGCGGCGGCGGTACGATTACACCGGACGAGATCAAAGACCTGATGAACTACGGCGTCGAACGCATTTACCATCCACACGATGGAATGGAGCTCGGTCTTCAGGACATGATTGCTGACCTCGTGTCGCGAACGGAAAAGGGCCGCCGTGCCACGGTTCCTCCGGTTGCAACCCGTGCGGGGCAGTCAACTGATGTCGCTGCGACTATCTCGGCCATTGAGCAGGGTCTGTACGGCGAAGCGGGACTTGCTGCGCTAAGAAGAGAATGGCAGCTCAAGTCGGGTACCGTTCCGGTGATAGGTATTACGGGTACCGGCGGCGCTGGTAAAAGCAGCGTAACCGACGAAGTGCTCAATCGATTCCTGACGAGTTACCCGAAAATGCAAATTGCCGTCGTCGCCGTTGATCCCACGCGAAGGCGAACCGGTGGCGCGTTGCTCGGTGACAGGATCCGTATGAACTCGCTTCGTTCGGAACGCATATACATGCGATCAATTGCAACGAGGCGCCAGCATCTGGCGACCAGTGAAATGCTTGCCGACCAGATCCAGTTTCTGAAATCCCTGGATTTCGACCTGATCATTGTCGAGACAGCCGGTATCGGGCAGAGCGATAGTGAAATTGTGGATCTCGTCGATTTTTCAGTCTATGTCATGACCAGCGACTATGGTGCAGCAAGCCAGCTCGAAAAAATCGATATGATCGATTTCGCCGACGTTATCGTGTTGAACAAATACGACAGGCGTGGTGCCGAAGACGCCTTGCGCGATGTCCGCAAGCAATGGAAGAGAAATCACGTGCAGTTTCAGACTGCCGATGAGGACATTCCCGTTTATCCGACAATCGCGAGTCAGTTTAATGATCCGGGTATCAGCTGGATGTTTTTCCAGCTTTGCCAAAGGTTGGCCAGGAAACTGGAACTCGACGAATCGCTCTGGACACCTGCGATTGACGTATCGCAGAAGGAACCGCGGGCGACGGCCATTATTCCCGGCAACCGGATTCGGTACCTCGCAGAGATCAGCGAACATGGCAGAGAGGTCAACACCAGCCTGATGCGCCAGGCTCAAGCGGCGAGCCAGTTACAACATTTTTCCGAGGCGTTGCGTGCCCTTGGTGATCCCGACCTGCCAGCCAGTTTGGGGGCCTATCCACCAAATGCGCTTGCAGACAACAAAGATCGATCGATCCTGATTTTGCGACAACGGTACCAGGAAGCGCTCAAAGAGCTTTCGACCGAAGCGGTTACGTTGCTGCGGGAGTGGCCGGCCCGAAGGGACGCCGTGCGCTCCGGGCATTACAGCTACGAAGTTCGTGGCAAGAATGTCACTGGATCCAACTATATCGAGTCCTTAAGTCATCAAAAGATTCCGAAGATCGCCGCACCGAATTTTGCCGACTGGGGTGAGCGGCTCAAGTTCCTGATGAAGGAAAATCTGCCTGGTGCCTACCCATATACCGCCGGCGTTTATCCGTACCGCCGTCTCGGAGAGGACCCGACCCGAATGTTTGCCGGCGAAGGTACACCGGAACGCACGAATATGCGTTTTCATTACCTGTCCCAGGGGCAGGATGCAGCGCGATTATCAACCGCCTTTGACTCGGTAACCCTGTACGGGGAAGACCCGCACGAGCGACCGGACATTTACGGAAAAGTCGGTAACTCCGGTGTTTCGATCGCCTCGGTCGATGATTTGAAAAAACTGTATTCGGGTTTCGATCTTTGTTCGCCGAAAACTTCTGTGTCAATGACCATAAACGGGCCGGCGCCTATGATGCTGGCTTTTTTCATGAACGCCGCGATCGATCAGCAGGTTGAAAAGCATCTGAGGGAGACAGGCGTGTGGGACGAGGCAAGCAAAAAGATTGAAGCGCATTTTGCGGGCAAAGTGCGACCAGCCTATTGCGGCGATCTGCCGCCAGGAAATGACGGGCTTGGATTGGCATTGCTCGGAATTTCGGGAGACAGGCTTGTCGATGCTGAAACTTACGAGCGGATTCGCAAGCATACGCTGGCTTCAGTTCGAGGCACCGTGCAGGCTGACATCCTCAAGGAAGACCAGGCACAGAATACCTGTATATTTTCTACCGAGTTCGCGATGAAAATGATGGGAGATGTGCAGCAATTTTTTATTGATCACAAAGTAAGAAATTACTACAGCGTATCGATTAGCGGTTATCACATTGCCGAGGCCGGGGCGAATCCGATTAGCCAGTTAGCGTTCACATTGTCTAACGGATTCACGATCGTCGAGTACTACCTCGCCCGCGGCATGGATATCGATGATTTTGCGCCGAACCTGAGTTTTTTCTTCTCGAACGGCATGGACCCGGAGTATTCCGTTATCGGTCGGGTCGCCAGGCG
>JAHEFD010000051.1 GCA_024640345.1 Woeseiaceae bacterium | reverse complement strand
TCGATTGGATTTACTTTATGCGGCATCGTCGATGATCCAACTTCATTGGCCGATATTTTTTGTTTGAAATAGCCGAGAGAAATATATCCCCAGAGGTCCCGGCAAAAGTCCAGCAGGATCGTGTTGTACCGGATGAGCGCATGGCAGTATTCGGCCATCCAGTCATGCGGTTCGATCTGCGTGGTGTGAAGGTTCGGGTCCAGGCCAAGGGAGGCGACAAAATTGTTGCCAATCTTCAGCCAATCGGCGTCCGGATAGGCGGCAAGATGTGCATTGAAATTACCGACAGCACCATTGAATTTTCCACGAATCTCTACGCCCGCCAGTTGTTTGCGTGCACGTGACAATCTTTCTGCCACATTCGCGATCTCTTTGCCGACAGTGGTCGGGCTTGCGGTCTGACCGTGTGTGCGCGACATCATGGGCGTCGAGGCATATTCTGCCGCCATCGAACGCAGTTTCGCCGCGATTTCCCGCATCTGCGGCTGCAGTACGTCATCGCGGGAGGTGCGAAGCATGAGGGCATACGAGAGATTATTGATATCTTCCGACGTACAGCCGAAGTGAATGAACTCACTCAGGTTGCTGGTTTCCGCACCTGTTCCGATTTTCTCACGAATGAAATATTCGACGGCCTTTACATCGTGATTGGTCGTGGCTTCAATCGCCTTTACTCGCTCTGCGTCATCAGCCGTAAAATTGTCGACGATATCGTTCAGAACGTCCTTGATGACGGAGGACAGGGGAGGGAGTTCCACAATTGATGGTTCATCAGCCATCCACTGCAGCCAGCGAACTTCAACCATGACCCGGTAACGAATAAGGCCATATTCACTCAGTATGTCGCGAAGGCCGCTGACCTTGTCTGCGTATCGCCCGTCAGCCGGGGAGAGAGCTCTCAGTTTGCTGCGTTCCATCGTTTTCCCAAAACCGGTTCTCGGCCCACAACACTAGACTTGGGCGCTCAAAGCGCGAATCATACACCAAGTTACGACAATCTTTGGACGGCGATACCGAGCGGTATGCCGGGAGTTACGAATACAATGAGCAAGAAATCTTTACGCACCGTGCACGACAGCATGGGCGAATTACAGGTACCCGAAGACGCGCTTTGGGGCGCGCAAACACAACGAGCGGTCGATAATTTTCCAATCAGTGGCATACCGATGCCCCGGCAGTTTATCGCTGCATTAGGACTCGTGAAATGGGCCGCGGCAGGCGCAAATGCAGAGCTTGGCCTGCTGACATCCGATCGAGCCGTTGCAATTCAGAAGGCTTCTCTCGTGGTCGCCTCGGGAAGTCACGACGCGCAATTCCCGATCGATGTCTTCCAGACAGGTTCCGGAACCAGTTCCAACATGAACGCCAACGAAGTCATATCGACACTGGCAACCGAGCTTCTCGGGTCGCCGGTACATCCGAACGACGACGTCAACATGAGCCAGAGCAGCAATGACGTCATTCCGACCTGTGTGCACGTTAGCGCGGCAATAGGCATCAATGACCAGTTGCTGCCCGCGCTCAAGCACCTCTCGGCGGCGCTAAAAAAGAAAGCCCGTGAGACGGACGGCGTTGTAAAAACCGGGCGAACTCATTTGATGGATGCGATGCCGGTGACGATGGGCCAGGAACTGGATGGATGGCGGTCGCAAATCGATCATGCAGCGGCGAGGCTCACGGATACGATGAAGCGGCTGACCGGGCTGGCACAGGGTGGAACTGCAGTAGGCACGGGCATCAATGCACATCCGAAGTTCGGGGCAAAAGTGGCGCTCCTGCTTGCAGAGCGCACCGGTGTGCCTTTCAAGCAGGCTGATTCGCTGTTCGCAGGTCTTAGCAGCCAGGATGCTGCGGTCGAAGCGTCCGGCCAGTTGCGAGCGCTGGCGGTCAGCCTGACGAAGATCGCGAACGACCTGCGCTGGATGAATTCAGGACCCCTTGCGGGCATTGGAGAGATTGCGCTTCCCTCGCTGCAGCCCGGTTCGAGCATCATGCCGGGTAAGGTGAATCCGGTGATCCCGGAGGCCGTAGCCATGGTTTGTGCACAAGTCATAGGCAACGATGCGACTATTGCTATTGGTGGTCAGTCCGGAAACTTCCAGCTGAACGTGATGTTGCCCGTTGTGGCACACAACCTGATTCAAAGCATCGAGATTCTTTCGAACGCAAGCTTGTGCCTCGCGGACAAGGCAATCGATGGGTTCACAGTAAACCAGGACAAGATCAACGAAGCGCTCGATCGAAATCCGATCCTGGTCACGGCTTTGAATCCTGTCATCGGTTACGAAAAGGGCGCCGCAATCGCCAAGAAAGCCTATGCCGAGGGTCGACCCATAAAAGATGTGGCCCGCGAGGAAACCGACCTCACGGAGGACGAACTGGATCGATTGCTGGACCCCACGGCGATGACTGAGGGCGGCATTAAACACTGATGCCGGGTTCGCTGAAGGCAATTAGTGCTGTCGAGATCAGGCAGCGGCTCGCTGCAACCCGCATGCCGGAGGATCCCCTCGCGGTCGACATGGCGGTCATCACCAGCAGCATGCCATCAAGCCTGACCAGGGACCTGGCAACCAATCTCAGGCCCGCCGGCGTTTTGATACCGATCATCGAGCGTCCGGATGCTTTGTCGGTGCTGCTGACAGAGCGTTCCGCAGATCTGAGGCATCATGCCGGCCAGGTGAGCTTTCCCGGCGGAGGAATGGAGTCGCACGATGACGATATCATTGCGACCGCGCTGCGAGAGGCGCAGGAGGAGGTTGGAATCCAGCCGCATGAAGTGGATATTGTGGGTTTCCTCAACCCGACCCCCACGATAACCGGCTTTGCAGTGACCCCGGTGGTTGGGTTCGTTCGGCAGTCTTTCAGCCTGAGTGTCGATCCGGCGGAGGTACAAAGGGCCTTCGAGGTCCCGTTGGATTTCCTCATGGACTCCAGGAATGAAGAGCATTCTGTACGTGAGTTCCAGGGTGCGAGGATACCGGTCGTGACCTTTCATTATGAAGGTCACCGGATCTGGGGTGCGACCGCAGGTATGCTGATCACATTGCGACAGTTACTTAGCCGTTAAGTGCATTAATACAATAGCTTATGGAGTCAATAAAGAAATTACTTGAAGTCATGGCAACGCTCCGTGACGTCGAAACAGGATGCCCCTGGGATGTCGCGCAGGACTTCTCGACGATTGCGCCGTATACGGTCGAAGAGGCCTATGAAGTGGCCGACGCCATCGCCAGGGGTGACATGACGGACCTGAAGGATGAACTGGGGGACTTGCTCTTCCAGGTGGTTTTCCACGCCCAGATGGCCGCTGAACTGGGCAGTTTTGAGTTTGATGATGTCGCACGAGGCATTTCGGAGAAGATGATCCGTCGCCACCCGCACGTATTCGGAACTGCAAAAGAGCGGGAAAAGGGCCCGGCAAAGGGTGCCTGGGAGCAAATCAAGGCAGCAGAAAGAGCTGCAAATGACACCAGCGAATCCAAAAGCGCGCTGGACGGCATTGCCATGTCACTGCCGGCTCTGAAACGCGCTCAGAAGCTCGGAAAACGGGCATCAACCGTCGGTTTCGACTGGCCTGGCACCGAGGGCGTTCGCGCCAAGATAGCCGAAGAGCTGGCCGAATTATCAGCCGCAGAGTGCTCCGGGAAACCGGAAGAGGTGGCCGATGAGCTGGGAGACCTGTTGTTTTCCGTGGTTAACCTGGCCCGGCATCTGAAAGTCGACGCTGAGCAAGCACTCACCGATGCAAATCGAAAATTTGAACGCCGGTTCCGTAAGCTGGAAGACGCAGCAAAGAAAGAAAACCTGGATATTTCGCAGCTCGATATCGATGCGCTGGAAGCACGTTGGCAGCAGGCGAAAAAAGACCTGGCCTGAGTCGTTCCGATTAGTTTAGACAGGAACGCCGTTATTGTAAGGAAACCGATACGCATGACCGAAAAAGATCCTGCCGACCTGCTCACGGCAACTATTCGTGATTTCATGAAACTGGAGTCAGCCGGTGGCATCCTGCTCCTGGCGGCCGCCGTCATCGGAATTCTCGTCGCAAATTCGCCCCTGGCAGGGCTGTATGGCGCGCTGCTGCAGACTCCCGTCGCCGTACAGGTCGGCGGACTGCTGATTGCCAAACCCCTTCTGCTATGGATTAACGACGGCCTGATGGCAGTTTTTTTCTTTCTTATCGGGCTGGAGATCAAGCGGGAGGTGGTCGACGGTGAGCTGTCCTCGTTCCGCCAGGTCATCTTGCCGGGTGCCGGTGCACTCGGTGGAATGGTGGTACCAGCTGCGATTTACGCCTGGATGAACTGGAATGACCCCGTAGCCATGGACGGATGGGCGATTCCGGTGGCGACTGATATCGCTTTTGCGCTTGCTCTGCTCAGCGTCTTCGGCACGCGCGTGCCGTTGCAGCTCAAGATTCTCCTGCTGACACTCGCGATTTTTGACGACCTGGCCGCTATCGTCATCATCGCAATCTTCTATTCCGGCGATCTATCCGTCACTGCGCTGATCGTTAGCGCAATTGCGCTCGTAATCGCAATCACCATGAACATGAGGGGGGTCACGAGAGTATCGAGCTACATCCTGCTGGGCATCGTTCTCTGGATTGCCGTACTCAAATCCGGCGTTCATGCCACGCTCGCCGGCGTTCTTATCGCTTTTTGTATCCCGATGCAGGATGGACAGGGCAAATCTCCATTGCGTGATCTCGAGCACGACTTGCATGGGCCTGTGGCGTTTGTGATTCTTCCGCTGTTCGCATTTGCAAATGCGGGGATCTCGCTGACGAACATGTCGATTGCCGACGTGAGCGACCCCGTGACCCTGGGTGTCTTGTTCGGCTTGTTGATCGGCAAACCAGTCGGAATCCTCGTATTTATCGGGCTGGCGATCATGCTGCGCTTCGCGACCCTGCCTGCGGAAATCACGTGGCCACGATTGACGGGCGTCGCGTTCGCCTGTGGCATCGGCTTCACGATGAGCTTGTTCATCGCCGGACTTGCCTTCGAGCATGGCGGCGGTCAAACGTTTGCCGGAGATCGCCTGGGCATTCTTCTAGGTTCGATCCTTTCCGCGTTCGTTGCCTTCGGCATACTGCAAACGAGTTTGCCCCGGACCGCCACAAGGCAGTAGTCGCTGGCGACGAATGATGCGAAGTACGGATTAAATCCGGAACTCAGAAAAGGGCAAGAGCCGCACCTCTGTGAAACGTGATCTGCGTCACATTTCGCAAATGCCCGCACTATTAGAGTCTTTCTCCAATACCTGAAATATGCGGCGCGGATTGGGGCCCTTCAGCGGCTACCGTCGTTTGTGCACATAGCTCAAAATAAAATATCGATACTCCCGGGAAAACTTCCATGAAAAACCTTCGGCCGAAAATACAATCTGGTGCCATCCTGACCACAATTTCGATTTTAACGTTGTCCGGCTGCTCATCGGGTTCAGGAGGCGATTCAGGCGTACTGAGCCTTGCTGTCAGCGATGCCGCGGTGCAGGGAATCACGCAGGTTTGTATCGAGTTCAGCGAAGCTGAATTCAAAAAAGCCGGCAGCCCGAACCAGGTGATTGTGTTCGACCCGCCTGCAAAAGTTGATCTGCTGGCGTACCAGGGCATGAATGCGGCGCCGTTGCTGACCGATGAAACACTTGAGGCGGGTGAGTACCAGTGGGCCCGGCTGGCAGTTAACGCCGCCCAGGGTGCCGGTGGCGGGGCAGGCGCTGGCATGAACGATACTGATTGTGCAGGCAGCGGTTCTTATGTCGTCACGGACTCTGGTGCCGTGCATGGTCTCTATATTCCCAGCGGAGGCGAGAGTGGCCTGAAACTCAACCGTGGCTTTACTCTGCCGGTTGGGGGTGGCGTAGACTTTGTGGCCGAATTCGACCTGATGAAAAGCGTGCATGCGCCACAGGGCCTGGATCCGGACTATATTATGCGCCCGGTCGTTCACTTGTTTGATCGCACCGAGACGGGCAGCATCGCTGGCGAGGTGTCTATGGAGCTCGCGACCCAGGACCTGTGCAAACCGGCTGTCTTCGTCTACGCATCAGGGGATATTCCGGATGACGATGAGGACGATGGCGTGATGGACAGTGTCGATCCAATCACCTCCGCAATGGTGAGCATGCAGGGTGACGGACGCTTTACCTACGAGATCGGTCCGATTCTGGCAGGAACCTATGATGTTGCGTTCAGTTGTGATGAAGACATGCCCCTGGAAGATGAGACTTTGAACTACGTCCTGTCGGCCGACAATCCGGTAGAGGTAGTGAATAAAAGTCAGGCGACCGCCAACTTCCAGTAGTCAGTATTCTTGATTTAAGAACCGCTCTTTCGCAGCGGTTTCAGCAGTCCGGAGCCAGGCGCCCATAAAGCGCCGTGGCACTGCAGCCCTGCCGGTTCATCCCGCATTCAGTTTCGTCGCCAATATTGTTCAAATTGTTCAGCCACGGTTCATTGGGCCGGGACTATTCTTTATTCCAGGCTCGAAAAAGGTTCGGGTCACGTAGTAAAGAACTGGAGAAGGAACATGAACAGGAAATCCTGGATTGCGAAGGTGTCGGGGCTTGCCGTTGCATCGCTGGTCCTGGTGGTTGGACCGGCAAATGCAAGTGATTACGCCTACAGCAAATCACGCAGCGGCGCAGTATATGACTACGCCAAAGTCTTAAGCGTTACGCCGGCTGTCCGATACGTGACCGTCACCACGCCTGTGAAAGAGTGTTGGGAAGACGTCGAGTACTACAGCGTAAGCAACCGCGAACCTGGCCGGGCTGGCAAAACTCTGTTCGGCGCTATCGTCGGTGGCGTCATCGGGCACCAGTTTGGCGGTGGAAGCGGTCAGGATGTCGCAACGATTGCCGGAAGCCTTATCGGCGCATCAATGGCCAACCGCTCCTTCAATAATAGTGGCTATTCGACCAGCGAGTATTCACGTCCTGTCAGGCGTTGTGAGACCAATTACCAGTCTCACCAGGAAGAGCGCATTGATGGCTACGACGTGATTTACAGCTACCACGGCCGAAAATACCAGACACGAACGCCATTCGACCCGGGCAAGAAACTGAAAATCCGGGTTGATGTCAGGCCGGCATCGTAACTACGGCTGATTACAAACCGTCGCCGGATTCGACTGTGACCATTGCCGTTGCAATCGGACCGGCGACATACCACACTTGCCAGATATGCTCATCCAGCCCAGGTACACGGCCATGCGAATGATTACGACAATGCTGTTTGGTTGCATCCTGCTCTGCACCGCCCAGGTGGCGACGGCACTGCAGGTCGACCAGCCTGGCATTTCGCACCGGGGCATGGAAGTCGGTCCCGAATCCGCTGGACTTGATGTGTTCCAGGGCGGGGGCATGACTCTCAGCCAGGCGGTAGAGCAGGTCAGGCGTCAGTACAACGGCCAGATCGTCAGTGCTGAAACCAAGGTAAGCGGCAACCAGGAAACCCACATCATTAAAGTCCTGACAGAAGACGGCAAGGTCAAGACGGTCCGGGTTTCGGGGCGCCGCCTTAACTGACCAGGGAGGTCCGCCATGCGATTGCTGGTTATTGAAGATGATGCGACTGTGCGGGAATCCCTTTGCCGCCAGCTAAGTGAAGCCGGATTCGGCATAGAGCAGGCCGCGGACGGCAAGGAAGGGCTTTATTTCGCGCTTGAGTACCCGGTCGATCTCGCCATTGTCGATTTGGGCCTGCCGGAGATTTCAGGTCTCGATGTCATTCGTGAGGTACGGGCCAAAGGCAAGACCTACCCGATACTCATCCTGACAGCGAGAGATCGCTGGGAAGACAAGGTCGATGGGCTGGATGCCGGTGCTGATGACTACGTCGTTAAGCCATTCCATTACGAAGAAGTCTCTGCGCGTGTCAACGCGCTGTTGCGTCGGAGTGGTGGCTGGGCAAGCTCTGTTCTGAGCGCCGGACCGGTAACGCTCGACACTTCGCGACAGGAACTCAAGGTTTCTCAGCAGGCCATCGAGTTAACAAGCTACGAATATCGCATCATCGAACACCTGATGATGCGAGCCGGCGAGGTGATCTCGAAGACCGAACTCACCGACCGCCTCTACGACCAGGATTTTGAGCGCGACAGTAATGTCATCGAAGTCTTCATCGGGCGGCTGCGAAAGAAAATGGATCCGGACAATTCCATAAAGCCGATCGAAACGCTGCGTGGTCGCGGCTACCGGTTCGCCCTGGAAAGAAACCAGGCGGAATGATCCCGGTTTCGTCGCTTAGCACCAGGCTTCTTCTATCCGTCAGCCTTTTGCTCGTCGTTTTCTTCGGCCTTACCATAGTTGTGCTGGACTCGGCCTTTCGCGAAGCCGGGGAGCAGGCCCAGGAGGATATTCTCGAGGGCCAGTTGATGGCACTCATCGCGGCTGCGGAGCCAAATGATAGTGGCGAACTCGAAATGCCACTGGATCTTAGCGAGCCCCGTTTCGGAAATCTCGAATCCGGGCTCTATGGCTCGCTAACCGATGAAAGCGATTTCCCTGTCTGGATTTCGCGGTCTGCCCTGGCACTGAATGTGCCTTACGGGCCCGCTCCGGCGCCGGGGACCCGCCGGTTTTCACGTGTCGAACTGGAAGACGGAACACCGCTGATGGCGCTGAGCCTGCACGTGCAATGGGAACTCTCTAACGGAGACCTGAAGCCCTATACCTTCAGCGTTGCCCAGAGTCTCGACTCCTTTAATGCACAGCTGGCCGCATTCAGAAGGCAATTATTCACCTGGTTTGCGGCAGTCGCAGTCATCATGTTGTTTTCCATTTCCATAGTGATGCGGGGGCTGCTGAAACCACTGCGAAAGATTGACTCAGAGATATCGGATGTCGAAGGGGGCCGACGCAAGGCACTTTCAGACGACTTTCCCGATGAGCTTTCCAGCGTAGCGCGAAACATGAATCTCCTGATTGGCAGCGAACGAGGTCGCTCGGAGCGCTATCGAAATACATTGGATAACCTGGCGCACAGTCTGAAGACACCATTAGCGGCCATTCGCTCGGTGCTGTCCGAACAACGCCCAAATGAAGTCTCTGAAAAAATAGAAACACAGATCGAACGAATGAACGACATTGTTCGTTACCAGCTGCGGAAACCGGCGACTGAGCGCAGCAAAAGTTTTGGCATGGTAGCCGTACCGATCGACAAGGAGCTGACAAAACTGGTCGACGGCCTGAACAAAGTCTACAAAGAAAAAAGGCCATCTATAGAAGTCGACCTGGCCGATGGCATTCTCTTTCGCGGTGATACCGGTGATTTTCTGGAGATTGCCGGCAACTTGCTCGATAACGCCTGCAAGTCTTGCAAAAGCATGGTCAAACTTTCGGTTCGTCCGCTGTCCGGCAAGAGCGCAGATTCCAGCGGCATGCGCCTCGTTGTCGAGGACGATGGACCCGGAATCCCGGCGGATGCACGTGAAGCGCTTTTGCAGCGAGGCATGCGCCTGGATGAAAACGTACCGGGGCAGGGTATCGGGCTTGCTGTCGTTAGTGACATTGCCGCGTCTTACGGCGGCAATATCACTATTTCGGAATCGTCGTTAGGTGGCGCAAAAATCGCGGTGACCGTTAATCCTTCTTAATAGAGTCGCCTAGATCGAGCAAAGGCTTGATCAGGTCCAGCGGCAACGGAAAAATAATCGTGTTGGTCTTATCTCCGGCCACTTCCTTCATCGTCTGGAGGTAACGTAACTGCAGCGCCTGCTTTTGCGTGGACAGTTGCTGCGCGGCCTCGGCGAGAATACCTGCAGCCTGTCGTTCACCCTCGGCAGCAATGACCTTTGCGCGCCTCGCTCTCTCGGCTTCAGCCTGCTGAGCGATCGAACGAATCATGCTTTCGTCGAGATCGACGTGCTTGATTTCAACGTTGGCCACCTTGATTCCCCAGTTGTCGGTGCGCTTGTCCAGGATCGCCTGGATATCCGCATTCAACTTGTCGCGTTCGGACAGCATGTCATCCAGTTCGTGCTGGCCGAGAACCGAACGAAGCGTCGTTTGAGACAGCTGGCTGGTTGCCTCAAATACGTTGGCGACCTGGATTACGGCCTTTTCGGGATCTACGATGCGGAAGTAGATGACGGCATTGACCTTGACCGACACGTTGTCGCGGGAAATAACATCCTGCGTTGGCACGTCCATGACGATGACGCGGAGATCAACCTTGGTCATGACCTGTACGAACGGGAAGAGGAGAATCAACCCTGGCCCTTTGACCTTCTGGAACCGGCCAAGAAAAAACACGACACCACGTTCGTACTCTTTAAGAATCTTGACCGCATTAAAAAGAATTACAGCGGCTACAAGGGCGAATACGCCAAAAGCTGTTATTGGCATGTTGGTTCCTTAATTATCAAGTCAGGTTTCAGGCTGCACATTGACGGAATGCGCAGATTCAATAGGTTCGACATCGAGCACAAGTCCTTTTATGCCGTTTACAGAGACCGTCTGGTCCTTCTCGACGGGTACCTGGCTTCTGGCAGCCCAGGTTTCGCCTTCGAGCCACACGCGTCCATCGCCGACGAATGATTCCATGGCAACGCCTGTGCCGCCGAGAATCCTTTCGCGTCCGCTTACGGCACCGCGACGCCGGAATTTAACCAGGTAAGTGACCAGCCAGAGCAGGATTCCGCCCATGGCAACCGCGAGCGACACGACAAACGTGACCGAGATGCCAAACCCGGGAATTCCACTATCAAACATCATGATGGAGCCAAAAATCAAAGCAATGATGCCGCCCAGGCCAAGCGCACCGAAACTGGGCACGAACGCCTCGGCGATGATCAGAATCATGCCGACGATAATTAGTGCCAGGCCGGCGTAATTGACGGGCAACACCTGCAGGGCGTATGCCGCGATCAGGAGGCAGATAACGCCCGCGACGCCCGGCAGTATCGCGCCCGGGTTATAGCCTTCGAACATCAGTCCATAAAGACCCACCATCAACAACAGTATGGCGATTTCCGGGCTCGCGATTGCATTCAGAATTTTAAGGCGCCAACTCGGTTCAATCGTCTCTATTACAACCGCCTCGGTGTCGATTGTGAACGTTTTGTTATTGACCTGGACTTCGCGGCCGTTGATTGCCTCCAGCAGATCTGACCGGTCGTTGGCAATGAGATCTATGACATTCTGTTCAAGTGCTTCCGTTGCGGTCAGGGTCGCTGCATGCCGCACTGCATCTTCAGCCCAGTCCGCGTTGCGGCCATGCGCCTCGGCGAGCCCGCGAATATAGGAGATCGCGTCATTAAGCACTTTGCGCTCCATTGCGGTGGAGGAGCCGTTTTCCTGTTCGGTGGATTCGGTATCTTTCGCGGTGTCCTCGGCATCCTCGCCGGTCGATTCCGCTGGCGGTGCCTCTTTCTCTTGTTCTTTTTCCTCGTCGCCGCCCGGGGAAAGGCCATCGCCCGTCAGCGATACGGGTGTTGCGGCTCCAAGGTGGGTGGTCGGAGCCATTGCAGCAATGTGGCTGGCGAGCAGGATATAGGTGCCCGCGCTGTCAGCACGCGCACCGCCGGGCGACACATAGGTAACGACCGGCACTTCCGATCCCAGGATGGCCTGCACGATATCGCGCATCGGCGTGACGAGGCCACCGGGCGTATCCATGCGAATGATTACGACGTTGGCGCCCTGTTCTTCGGCCTGTTCGATGCCGCCGATAATGTATTCGGCCGTTGCGACGCCAAGGGCGCCCTCGAGATCCAGGACGATGGCGGTACCGTCGGCCCTGGCGGCGGATGAGAGTGCAACCAGCAATAAAATTGTCAGCATGATCGACGATCTGACGGTTGCAACGACCTGGATTCTGAGCTTTGACATCGCATTCATCATAGCAGGCCTTAAATCCATTGGGTCGCGAAATTTAGCGGACTTTGTGTCCTGAAGCGGAAGTGGCATGCTCTGTCTTTCGGACAATTTCGGAACAACATGTTCATACGCTTTATCACCACTGGCGGCACTATCGACAAGGTCTATTTCGACGATTTGAGCGAATTTGAAATCGGCGACTCGCCCGTTGCGGCCATCCTTTCAGACGGTCTTGTCAATTTCGACTACGACGTTGTGCCGTTGTTCCGAAAAGATAGCCTGGAACTGACCGACGACGATCGCCTGATGTTGAAGAACTATATTGCCAATGACGATGCCGATCTATACGTAATCACACATGGCACGGATACGATGGTTGAGACAGCCACGGCACTTGCCGGCATTCCGGGCAAAACCATCGTACTTACCGGGGCGCTAAGCCCGGCACGTTTCAAGACGACCGATGCAGTATTCAATGTCGGGATGGCTGTCGCGGCAACGCAAACGGCGGAGCCGGGCGTTTACATCGCGATGAGCGGGCAGGTCTTTCCGGCCGATGCCGTCAGGAAAAACAGGAAAGAAAACCGCTTCGAAAAAACCTAGTTCCTGTCCCTGTCGATTGTGTGAGCGCCCTGGCCCTGATCAGTTTTCTTTGCCGCTGCCTTCCTCGCGGCAAAATAAAGAAATGACCGGCCGGGTTTTCAGTTACCAGGGTCGAACCGACTGGTTTTAAATTCGATTCGACCCCAGTGCGCTCAAAAACCGAAACTGATGCCCTGTGCCAGTGGCAGATCCTTGCCGTAGTTGATCGTATTCGTCTGCCGGCGCATGTATGCCTTCCACGCGTCTGAGCCGGCTTCTCTGCCACCGCCGGTTTCTTTTTCTCCACCAAATGCACCGCCGATTTCTGCACCGGAAGTGCCGATGTTGACGTTGGCGATGCCACAATCCGAACCCGCATTCGACAGGAAATACTCGGCATGCTGCAGGTTGTCAGTAAAGATTGCCGATGACAGGCCCTGTGCGACGCCATTTTGCATCGCGATGGCCTCGTCGAGATCTTTGTAGGTCATCAAATAGAGAATCGGGCCGAAAGTTTCCGTCTGGACGATGTCCCATTCGTTTTTGACGACTGCAATGGCCGGAGAAATAAAGTTACCCGGCCCGTCGATGCGCTCACCACCACAAAGCACTTCGCCGCCTGCCGATTTGACTGCTGCGACTGCCGCTTCCACACGTTCAATGGCCGACTCGTCGATCAAAGGACCCATCAACGTCTTGGCATCCAGCGGATTACCAATTCGAACCTGTCCGTAGGCATTGACGAGCTTTCCTTTCAGTTCGTCGAAGCGTGATTCGTGGCAAATGATTCGGCGAGTCGACGTGCAGCGCTGACCCGCAGTGCCAACTGAACCAAACACGATACCCGGAACGGCAATATCCAGGTTGGCGTATTCATCCACGATGATGGCATTGTTGCCACCCAGTTCGAGCAGCCATTTGCCCATCCTCGATGCAACACGTGCGCCGACTTTCTTACCAACGGCACATGAACCGGTGAATGACACCAGGTCGATACGCTTGTCGTCGACAAACTGCTGGGCGAGTTCGTTCTCACCATCATTGAAGAGATAGAAGATTTCCGGGAAGCCGGCATTTTTCAGCGCCGTGTTCACGATTTTCTGCACTGCAACGCCGCAAAGTGGTGTCTTTGGCGATGGTTTCCAGATATTGACGTTGCCGCAAATTGCGGCGATGCATGCGTTCCATGACCAGACCGCAACCGGAAAATTGAACGCCGTGATCGTGCCAACGAGCCCAACCGGGTGCCATTGTTCATACATGCGATGGTTCGGTCTTTCGGAATGCATGGAGTTACCGTAAAGCATCCGTGACTGACCGACTGCGAAGTCACAGATGTCGATCATCTCCTGTACTTCACCGTCACCTTCAGCTTTGATTTTGCCCATCTCGAGAGTGACCAGGCTGCCGAGGGCATCCTTGTTATCCCGCAGAGCCTGGCCAATCAGGCGAACGGCTTCCCCGCGCGCCGGTGCCGGAATCTTCCGCCATTCGAGAAAGGCCTGACGCGCCTGGGTAACCAGTTGTTCGTACTCGGCCGCGGTAGTCGATCGAACGCTTGCGATCACGTCGCCTGTAGCCGGATTGATCGACTCGATCAGCTTGGCGCCTTTGTCCTCGAGCGATTTTGAACCAAGCCAGGTGCCCGGATTGGTGTTGGCCAATCCCAGTTTCTTAAGAATGTCTTGCATGAAATTCCCCGAATGCGGATGTAGTAAAGCGAGCCGTGTCGACATCATTGCGGCCGCAGCAGGCGCGCATTGTGCCAAGCTAGCTGTCAGCTTTCCAGAGAACTTTGATCAGGCGGTGACCAACTGAGGGCGTGAATTGATGTTGCGAAACTGGCAAATCTGAGTCTGGCCTCACATAGGTAACGTAAGCACCTGATTGCATGAGAAACTTTTGCGTCGCCATGCGGCATCGGGCATAGTCCGCGATTGATCCGACGATGGCTCCAGCAAGGCACAGCAGGCAATAACTCCAGTGACAAAATCCAAATCCACAACCGACTGGGGGCCAGCCGGCTGGCAGGCCCTGTCAGCTGAACAACAGCCCAACTATCCCGACCAGGTGGCCCTGGCCAAAGCAATTGATGATTTGAGCCGCTTGCCGCCGATCGTCACGTCGTGGGAAATCGAGGCGCTTAAGGATCAGATCGCAAAAGCCCAGCTCGGGCAGGCCTTTGTTTTACAGGGTGGTGACTGTGCGGAGAGCTTCAGCGACTGTACGTCCGAAAATATTGTCGCGAAGCTCAAGATCCTGCTGCAAATGAGCCTGGTGATGCTATATGGATTGAAGAAACCGGTCGTTCGCGTCGGCCGCATGGCGGGGCAGTACGCCAAACCTCGTTCGGCAGATACCGAAACCCGGGATGGCACCGAGTTGCCGAGTTTCCGTGGCGACCTCGTTAATCGCAACCCGTTCACTGCCGAGGACCGGGTGCCTGATCCGCAACTGATTTTACGCGGCTATGAGCGGGCGGCCCTGACGCTGAATTTCGTACGATCCCTTATCGATGGCGGATTCGCGGATTTGCACCATCCTGAAAACTGGGACCTGGACTGGGTCGGGCATTCGGAAACGGCCGAGAACTATCACGAGATTGTCAGCTCGATTTCAAATTCACTGGATTTCCTGGAGTCAATTCTTGGCAGGGCAGTGCACGAGACGCAGCGTGCGGACATCTACGCGGCGCACGAAGGGCTGCATCTCAGCTATGAGCAGTCACAGACCCGATTTCTCGAGCACCGGAATCGCTGGTATAACCTCACCACGCATTTTCCGTGGATCGGGATGCGAACCGCGCAGCTTGACGGGGCCCATGTTGAGTATTTTCGCGGGATATCCAACCCAATGGGCATCAAAATCGGGCCAGGCATGACCCGCGAGTGGCTGCAGGGCCTGCTCCGGGTGCTTAATCCCGAAAACGAGCCGGGCCGCATCAGCCTGATTCATCGTTTTGGTGCAAAAGCTATCGAAGAGGGCCTGCCGCCGCTGATCGAGGCTGTTCGTGAAACGGGAGCGCCAGTCCTGTGGGTCTGCGACCCGATGCACGGCAATACCGAAAGCACCGCTGATGGTACCAAGACGCGACGATTCGACAATATCGTCTCCGAGCTGCAGACAGCCTTCAATGTACACAAGTCGATGGGTAGTTATCTCGGCGGCGTTCATCTCGAATTGACAGGCGAAAACGTCACTGAATGCACTGGCGGCGCGCGGGGTCTTACCGACACAGATCTCGCCAGGGCATACAAATCACCCGTTGACCCCCGGCTGAATTACGAACAGGCAATGGAAGTGGCAATGCGAATCGCCGGCTGGGCGAAGACCAACGGTTCCTAGGCGACGCTCTGCAGGCGTTGCCAGGCCTCGTCGTTCGGTATTTCTCGTGATTCCCCCGGGGCCATGCCGTCCAGGCACCATGGCCCGATTCGATGCCGTATGAGTCGCAAAGTCGGTAAGCCGGCGGCCGCCGTCATCCTCCGGACCTGTCGATTGCGTCCCTCGCTAAGAACGATATCCAGCCAGCTGGTAGGGATCTGCCGCCTTTCACGAATTGGCGGATCCCGGGGCCAGAGTGACGGCGGTTCGATGATGATGGACGCTTGCTCTGCAACGGCGGGCCCGTCTTTCAATGAAACGCCGCCAACTAGTTGCTTCACGTGGCCCTCGTCGGCGTCCCCTTCAACCTGGACCCAGTAATGCTTGTGCAATTTTGATCGCGGCTGGCTGATCCTGGCCTGTAATGGCCCATCATCGGTTAGCAACACCAGGCCCTCGCTATCGTAGTCGAGCCGGCCAGCCGGGTAGACACCGGGTGTGTCGATAAAGCTGGCGAGCGTCGGCCTGCCATCTGAATCACGGAATTGGCAAAGGACTCGAAACGGTTTGTTCAGCAGAATCAGGGGCACAACGGACAGGGAGGATAGCAGGGACTCAGGCGTTAAGCGCGTTGCGGCAGTATCCCGCGGCGCGTAACATGCCGCGCCCACGGCGGGATGTGTCAATTTCTTTAATATACTTTAATATAAGTCGATTAGTCATTGTTTTTAAAGGAATAAATGTCAAACACTGTTGAACTCAATTTTCCTGGCCCGGTCATCCCGGGTGCCGGCGAGATACTGGACGAACAGGCACTCGGCTTTATCGCCGCCCTGACAGCGGAGTTCCGGCCGCGGATTGAGACGATACTGGCTGAGCGAACACGAAGGCAGGCGGCAATTGATGCCGGCGAGATGCCGGACTTCCTTCACGAAACGGCAGCGGTTCGCGAATCCGACTGGCAGGTCTGCGAAATCCCGGATGACCTCAGAGATCGACGCGTCGAGATCACGGGTCCCGCTGATCGCAAGATGATTATTAATGCCCTCAATTCAGGTGCCAGCGTCTTCATGGCTGACCTGGAGGACTCGATGACACCGACGCTGGCTAATGTCGTCGGGGGGCAGATCAATCTCCGGGATGCGGTACGAGGAGATATCCGGCTCACATCGAACGGCAAGGAATACTCGCTCAATGCCAAAGCAGCAACCCTGGTTGTCCGACCACGAGGATGGCACCTCCCGGAGAAGCATTTCTTGTTTGAAGGGGTACCCGTTCCCGGGGCATTGGTCGATTTCGGCCTTTACCTGTGGCACAACGCCAGCGCGTTGAGGCAGCAGGGCACAGGACCCTATTTCTACCTGCCGAAGCTGGAGTCACACCTGGAGGCACGGTTGTGGGCCGATGTATTTCGCTTCGCCGAAGACAGCGGCGTGGTTGGCAGCGGGGAGATCAAGGTCACGGTGCTGATCGAAACCATTTTGGCGGCATTCGAGATCGACGAGATTCTTTTCGAACTGCGCGATTTCATTGTGGGAATGAATTGCGGGCGGTGGGACTATATTTTCAGCTTCATCAAGAAATTCAGCCGTTATCCGGAATTCGTCTTGCCTGATCGCCGCGAAGTTACGATGACCAGTCATTTTCTGCGGTCTTATTCCTTGCTCGTGATTAAGACGTGTCACCGGCGCGGTGCATATGCCATCGGCGGGATGGCGGCCCAGATCCCGATCAGGAATGATACCGAGGCCAACGAAGCGGCAATCGGCAAGGTCCGGGCCGACAAGGAAAGGGAAGTGGCAGATGGTCATGACGGTACCTGGGTGGCGCATCCGGCACTGGTTCCGGTAGCCATGACAATATTTGACGCCCATATGCCCGGCGATAACCAGCTCGATCGAAAGCGCGAAGACGTGCACGTTACAGCCGCGGACCTGTTGCAGGTCACCAAGGGCAAAATTACAGAAGCAGGGCTCCGTGAAAATATCAGGGTATCGCTGCACTACCTGGCGGCATGGCTGGATGGAAACGGTTGCGTCCCAATCAATAACCTGATGGAGGACGCAGCGACAGCCGAAATATCGCGCGCGCAATTGTGGCAATGGGTCCATCATGCAACCGGAATCCTGGATACAGGGAAGAACATTACGTACGAGCTGTTCAAATCCTTACTGCAGGAAGAGATTGAGAAGATCCGGAATGAAGTTGGAGGCGAACGCTTCGCGGCCGGCCGTTATCGACGAGCCAGCGAACTGCTCGATAAACTGACGAGCGATGAGCGGTTCAGTGACTTCCTCACTCTCGTCGCTTATAACGACATCGACTAGGCACCAATCGCAAGCACCGGGAGTACCTCGATGGTGTCTCGATGCAGGGCGTATTAATGGAGCAATGACAGAACATGAACTATGACCATATTGACGTGCCGGCAAATGGCGAAACGATCACCATCAATGGTGACCACTCGATTAATGTGCCGGATCATCCGATCATTCCATTTATAGAAGGAGACGGGATCGGCATCGATGTAACCCCGGTGATGAAGGACGTCGTTAATGCTGCTGTAGAGCGCGCCTACGGCAAAAAGCGCTCAATACAATGGATGGAGGTGTATGCCGGAGGAAAGGCGACACAACGATACGGCGAGAACGAATTTCTTCCGGATGAAACCCTGCACGCGCTTAAGAAATACGTTGTGTCCATCAAGGGCCCCTTGATGACACCAACAGGTGGCGGCATTCGTTCGCTTAATGTGGCAATAAGACAGACCATGGACCTGTTTGCCTGCGTTCGGCCGATTCGATATTTTCCAGGCGTCGTTACCCCTATGAAGGAATCGAATCTCGTTGACATGACAGTGTTTCGTGAGAACACGGAAGACATTTACGCCGGAATCGAATTTCCCACTGGCTCAATCGAAGTCCAGAAGCTGATCAGGTTTCTCCAGGATGAACTCGGCGTAAAAGAGATTCGATTCCCGGCGAGTTCCGGGCTCGGAATCAAGCCGGTCTCCCGGGAGGGTTCGCAGCGACTGGTCCGGAAAGCTATCCAGCACTGCATCGATCGCGATGCATCGTCTGTCACGCTCGTTCACAAAGGCAACATCATGAAGTTCACCGAGGGCGCCTTTTGTCAGTGGGGTTATGCGCTGGCCAAAGAAGAGTTTGGCGCATCGGAAAAAGATGGCGGGCCATGGGTAAGCTTTAACAATCCGGTTACGGGCCGGGAAATTATCGTAAAGGACGTTATCGCCGATAATTTCCTGCAACAAATCCTGATGCGCCCGGAAGAATACGATGTCATAGCAACGTTAAACTTAAATGGTGATTACATTTCAGACGCACTGGCTGCACAGGTTGGTGGTATCGGCATAGCTCCCGGCGGCAACATTGGCGAGGGAGTCGCGGTATTCGAAGCAACGCACGGCACTGCACCCGGGTTTGCCGGCAAGGACCGGGTCAACCCGGGATCACTTATCTTGTCGGCCGAGATGATGCTGCGATACATCGGATGGACTGACGCTGCTGACTACATCATCAAAGGTGTCGCGAAAACGATCGCCGCGGGAGAGCTTACGTTTGACCTGGCCCGGCTTCGTGAAGCGATTCACCAGCCTATTCGCAAAACCAGGCCACACGACAAAGACGAAGTGCAACACGAACTACAGCAACTGATACCGGGCGCGACACTGGTTGGAACAAGCGGCTTTGGGGCTGCAGTTATCCGGCATATGGATGACTGAAATATTTGACCCAAAATGTCGGCGGTGCCCACGCCTTGCGCAATTTCTCGATGATGTGCGGTCAAAGCAGCCCGGTTACTATTGCCTGCCAGTGCCTCCATTCGGGGACGCAAGGGCAGAATTGCTGGTCGTGGGATTGGCGCCGGGCATGCACGGCGCCAATCGCACCGGTCGCCCGTTCACAGGGGACCATGCAGGGATCCTGCTCTATGAAATGCTGCACGAATTCGGCTTTGGCACCCTGGCCGAATCGATATCCGCTGACGATCCTCTCAGGTTGAAAAATTGTCGCATTACTAACGCGGTTAAGTGTTTGCCACCCGATAATAAACCGATTGGCGCAGAGATTAACGAGTGCAATCAATTCCTGGCGAAAGAGATTGAAACAATGCCAGCCGGATCTCTGCTAATTGCGCTCGGTGGGATCGCGCATCGTGCCATCATCAAGGCTGCGGGGTTGCGCCAGGCCGACTATAAATTCGGCCACGCGGCAGAACATGATGTCGAGGGGAGATTCACGATGCTGGACTCCTATCATTGCAGCCGATACAACACCAACACTGGCCGGCTCACGACCGAGATGTTTCGGGCTGTTTTTGCCAGGGCCAGGGAAATCGTCGGTAAATAGGAGCGGGCAGGGAATACTTTGCAAGACCACGACGAATTCAACCCAAAGTCTTTTTCAAAAAGCCTCACACATCGTCCGGGCGTTTATCGCATGCTCAATGCGAAGGGCAAGGTCATCTACGTTGGCAAGGCGAGTGATCTGCGTAAGCGGGTATCCAGCTATTTCCATCGCACGCCGACAGACGCGAAAACTGCGTCCATGGTCCAGCTGGTCCGCGGTATCGAAGTAACGGTTACCAACACCGAAACCGAAGCGCTGATACTCGAATACAACCTCATTAAGGAACACAAACCTCGATTCAATGTCATTCTGCGCGACGACAAGAGTTATCCGTATATCTATGTCTCCACAAATCACGATTTCCCCCGGCTTCGCTTTCATCGTGGACCACGGAAAGGGAAGGGTCGCTATTTTGGCCCCTATCCAAGTACCAGTGCCGTCAGAAAAACACTGAATGAGCTGCAAAAACTTTTCCTGATTCGACAATGCCAGGACAACTATTTCAAGAATCGAACACGCCCTTGCCTGCAATATCAGATTAAACGCTGCACCGCACCGTGCGTAGGATATGTCGATAAGGAAACCTACGCGGCGGACATCGATGTCGCAATCAAATTTCTTGAAGGGAAGAACCGCAGCATCATCAATGCGATCGTACGCCGCATGGAAGACGCCTCGGAGCGGAAGGACTATGAACAGGCCGCACGGTATCGCGATCAGATCAGCCGCCTCAAGCAGGTCGAGGCAGAGCAGCTCGTATCACGAACCAGTGCAGTTGATCTCGACGTCATCGGCGTTGCGTCCCTGCCCGGAGTTCACTGTGTGACAATGCTGTTCATTCGTGGCGGAAAGGTGCTGGGAAGCCGTGATTTCTTTCCCCGGGTAAGTGGCAGTGCCACCGAGGCGCAGGTTTTGGATGGCTTTTTGCCGCAATATTATTTAAACAAAACTGCGCCTGCCGAGATCATCGTGCATGCACAGGTCGACGACCGGGAATTGCTGGAATCAGGCTTCAGCGAACGCTCGGGGCACAAAGTACGTATAAAACATCGTGTTCGCGGTGATCGCCTTCGGTGGTTGCAGCTCGCCAGGACTAATGCGGAACAGGGCGTCAAACTGCATGTTGCCAGTAACGCGACGCTTCGAATGCAATATGACGCACTCGCTGATGCTCTCCAGCTGGAGGCCCCGCCGGCACGCCTTGAGTGCTTCGATGTGAGCCACACGTCTGGCGAGGCCACAGTGGCGTCCTGCGTTGTGTTTAACCAGGCCGGAGCGCTGAAAAGCGATTATCGACGGTTCAACCTGGCACCTGCCAGTAGCGGCGACGACTATGCAGCGATGCGCGAGGCGCTGCGCCGGCGATACGCCAGGATCAAGAAAGGCGAGGTGCCCGTGCCGGACATTCTGTTCGTGGACGGTGGCAAGGGGCAATTGGCGGAAGCGCTAACGGTCCTGGATGAGCTGGAGCTTGCCTGGGTGCAGGTGGTGGCGGTAGCCAAAGGCAAAAGCCGCAGGCCCGGCATGGAACAGCTTTTCTTGGCAGGCCAGAGCACGCCAACTATACTGCCCGCAGATTCCCCGGCGCTGCATCTCATCCAGCAGATCAGGGATGAAGCCCATCGATTTGCGATTACCGGCCACAGGCAGAGACGAGCCAAGGCGAGAAAGACTTCGCGCCTGGAAGAAATCCCGGGATTGGGACCAAAACGTCGCAGGGAGTTACTGAAACAATTTGGGGGATTGCAGGGCGTCCGTGGTGCAGGGGCCGATGATCTCGTTAAGGTACGGGGCATTAGCCGGGCGCTGGCAGAAAAAATCTACAACAGCCTTCACCTTGACGACCAATCCTGAGGCACAATCGGCGGACTTTGAAAGCAAACATACCTAATATTCTGACCTGGATTCGCATTGCCGCGATTCCTGTCGTCGTGTGGTGCTTCTTCAGCGACATCCGGGTTGAGGGCGCTAACTTTGCTCGGCCCCTGGCTGGCATTCTTTTTGGCCTGGCGGCAGTTACGGACCTGCTTGATGGCTACATTGCAAGGCGTCTCGGGCAAACCTCCAAGTTCGGTGAGTTCCTCGATCCGGTCGCCGATAAGCTGATGGTCGCGACATCCCTCGTGCTTCTCGTACAGAGCGATCCTCGTATCATTGTCGCGGTCATTGCCGCGGTCATTATCGGGCGCGAAATCACGGTATCTGCCCTGCGGGAATGGATGGCCGGCCTCGGGGCGCGTGCCGATGTTGCTGTCGGAGCGGCCGGAAAGATTAAAACCACGCTTCAGATGTTCGGTATCGCCTTCATGGTCTACGAGCATCGCCTGTTTGGCCTGGATGTCTACACCATCGGCTACTACCTGTTACTCGCGGCCGCTGCCATGACGTTATGGTCCATGTTCGTTTATTTGCGCGCCGCGAGGCCAGCCATGATAAAGAATGGCTAGAACCGATCGAATTGACGTCAATTAGGTCGATGTCCTTGACAGCGCTCGGTGAGCGGCTAAAATCTCCGCCCTCCCTGTGAAAGGGGGCAACAAAGCGGGTGTAGCTCAGCGGTAGAGCATCACGTTGCCAACGTGAGGGTCGTGAGTTCAATCCTCATCACCCGCTCCAATCAAGATAAAGGCCGGTCCGGCTGGACCGGCCTTTTTTCGTGATGCCCCGCG
>JAHEFD010000134.1 GCA_024640345.1 Woeseiaceae bacterium | reverse complement strand
ACCTGTCGGGACAGGCGACCGTATTCGTGGAATATCGTGACGGTATCCCGGTAATTCGAAATCTCGTAGACATAGGGAATCATCAGCAACGATGGAAGATTGGGCGGGACGCATTCTGATGCCGGGTTCATCAGTGGATCAAAATTTTCCCGTGCATCGATGCCAGCCCTGTTTAACGGCATCGGCGAATCGGCGACACGTTGCCCTGTTATGAAGGTCATCCACGACCCCGTCAGTCGATCCACGCCTTCGAGGCCTTCACGGGTATCGCTGATAATATTCTCCGGAGCCTTTCGAATGGAATCGAGCATCTCAAATTGCTCACCTCGACTGGTCTCGATCTGGGCTCCGAACAGCAGCAGTTTCTCCGGGCGGCGACTTCTTGGTCCGCGAAATGTCACTGAATCACCTACGACAAGCGTCTCTTTGGTGATGCCGAGCCGGCGCAGAATCGGGACCGCATGAGCCTCGACTTCCCATGTTTCCATTTCACCGTCTTCGGTTACGACGTCGACCTCAAAAAAGGAGTGAGGGCTGCGCATTTTGACAGCAGACAGGGTCCCCGAAACCTCGACGATATTCTGCGTGTCATAGTGGGTTGCGAATGAATGGTGGGCGTGCGCTGTCGAGCTGATTGCGAGTAAAGCTGCGGCGCACAATATCGCTCGCTGGAGCATGCCGATCATTTTATTTCCCCCAAAATATTTGCCGGCCTTCAGATTACCTGATCAGGAGCACCTTCTGATTGACCGGGTAAAGCCATTCTACGCCACGTTCCGTCACAATTGCGTCATCCTCAAGCGGGATGCGCAACTTCTTGCCACCCCATTCGGGAATCGCCGTGTAGGCGAATAACTCGATCGAAAACAGGTTCGTTGGCTGAATCATGTAGGTCATGCGTTCGGGATTGAACCAGGCAATCGACGGGCCGATTCCATGACCAAGGTTACCGACCGAATGGCAGCCGATGATGACATCGACTATCGCGGGGTCGTCCGTGGGCTGGTTGAACTTGTCCATGAACCGGAAGCCGGCATCATTGATACGCTCGGTCAGCAACGCGTAGGTATCGCCGGCTGTTCGACCGGCTTTGATGTTGCCCTTCAGAATGTCGCGAACTGCGCGTCCATTATCGAAGGCCTTCTGAATACTGTCCGGCAGATGTGTCTCGCCTTCCTGCAACACATATGCGTGCCGCTTCATATCGGTATAGAAGTTCAGGTAACCGATACCCCAATCGATCGCAAGGAAATCACCACGTTGTATTACGTGGTCGTCCGAAAGCGCAACGAATCCATCCGGGCCGGTGATGTAGACAGATGGCATGCCGAAAGAAGTGCCGAGGTGATTTTCGAATTGCTGTTCACGCATCCACCAGGCGACTTCCGCCAGCGTGGTTTTTCCCGGCGTAATCACTTCGTTGGAAAATGCCCGCTCGGCAATGTCGCGTGACATTTCACCAGCCCGGGCGAAAGCCGCTATTTCCGAGGCAACTCGGCGCGAACGAAAGTCGGATGCGAGTTTCTCGGCAGATACGAATCGATCGGCGAATGTCTGGCCCAACTCTTCCGTTAGTTTCTGATGGCTTGTATAACTGAGACCATCGGCAGCGCCAATATTCCGGGCGTAATTGAGCGCAATACTTTGGGGATTTCGCTCTTCGACAAATTTCCGCAGTTCATCCGCGTTACCGATAATGTCGTAAGCGCCATTATCTTCGACAAGCGCAGTGCCGACACCAAGGATAGCGCGCTCGATTCGGCCCTCACCGCGATCGGTGAAAATGTAGTAGCCATAGGATCCGACATAGCCCTTGCCGAAATCTTCCGTCAGCGGGTCGTCGAAGCCTTCGCGATTGACGGTGATCCACATATCAATGCCGTTCTCGCGCATTACCTCCGGCAGAACGAGATCGAATTTCTCGAGCCGAATCTGGTTCATGAGTTCCCAGCGTTTTTGCGCCTCGCCTTTGGCGCTGGCCTGGGAAGCAAACGCAATGCAAAGTAGGGAGAAGATCACTCGCGTAATATTGGCATTCATCATATTTTCCGCAAAGCTGAGGTCAGGCGATCAGAGACCGCCTGTCGTTATCGGTTTGCAGTCGGCTTATCCGACGCAGCTTAAAAGTACCTTGACCCGGTTACTAAAATAGCCCGGTGATTCGGCCGTTTTTCGTGACGCTGATCTGCTCGGCGGCCGGCGCGCGCGGCAATCCGGGCATGGTCATGATCTCGCCACAGATGACAACGAGGAATTCAGCGCCGGTTGCCAGTCGAATTTCCCGTACCGGCACATCGTGGCCGCTTGGTGCACCAAGTAGTTGCGGGTCCGTTGAGAAGCTGTACTGGGTTTTGGCCATACAGATCGGGTAATGTCCGTAACCCTGCTTTTCGAATTGCTCAAACTGCTGACGAACCTTCTTGTCGGCGATAGCGTCTTCAGCGCCGTAGATTGTCCGCACGATGCGCCGCACTTTTTCCCAAAGCGGCATTTCATCTTCATACAACGGACGAAACTGGGATTTCTGGTTGCCAATCAGATCGACGACAGCCTCGGCAAGCCCTGTCGCCCCTTTGCCGCCGTGTTCCCAATGTGACGACACTGTACAAGTGACATTGAATTCCGCGCAGTAATCCTTGATTGCCTGGTGCTCGGCGTCGGTATCCGTCACGAAGTGATTGATTGCTACCGTCACCGGCACGCCATACTGGCCAAGGTTACGTATGTGTCGGCCCAGGTTGGCGCAACCTTTCTTGATAGCGGCGACATTTTCTCCGGCAAGATCACTCTTGGCGACACCCCCGTGCATTTTTAGCGCCTTTGTCGTGGCAACGAGAACCACCGCGTCCGGGTGCAGCCCGGCCTTGCGACATTTGATGTCCAGGAATTTCTCGGCACCCAGGTCGGCACCGAATCCCGCCTCCGTAACAACGTAATCGGCGAGTTTCAGCGCGGTCTTGGTCGCGATGACGGAATTGCAGCCATGTGCAATGTTGGCGAACGGACCTCCGTGCATCAATGCCGGATTGTTTTCGAGGGTCTGTACGAGGTTGGGCTGCAACGCGTCTCGCAGGAGTGCGGTCATCGCGCCCTCGGCTTTTAAAGCCCGTGCCTGCACCGGCTTCTTGTTGCGAGTGTAGCCAATCGTGATGTTGCCGATTCGTTCACGCAGATCTTCGAGATCATTCGCCAGGCAGAAGACAGCCATGATCTCGGACGCGACAGTAATGTCGAAGCCGGCTTCACGGACAACGCCATTGGCGTAGCCGCCGAGGCCGGATGTAATGGTGCGCAGGGCGCGGTCGTTCATGTCGACTACCCGACGCCAGGTTACGCGGCGTGGATCGATGTTGAGTTCATTTTCCCAGTGCATGTGGTTATCGATCATGGCGGACAGCAGGTTGTGAGCCGCGCCGATCGCATGAAAATCGCCAGTGAAATGAAGATTGATATCGGTCATCGGGACGACTTGTGCATAACCCCCGCCCGCGGCGCCGCCCTTCATGCCGAAGCAGGGCCCGAGGCTGGGTTCCCTGAGGCATATCACGGCATTCTTGCCAATTGCATTCAGGCCGTCGCCCAGCCCGACTGTCGTCGTGGTCTTGCCTTCGCCCGCGGGAGTCGGTGAGATCGCGGTCACGAGTATCAGCTTGCCGTCTTTCTTGTCGTCCAGCGATTTCAGGAAGTCGTAGCCGATCTTCGCCTTGTCGTGGCCAAACGGAATGATGTCATCTGCCGGTATGCCGAGTTTTGTGGCTATCTCGGAAATCGGCAGTGTGCTGGCGGCCTGTGCAATATCGATATCTGAAGGTACTTTGCTCATATTCTGATTCTTCGTGGCAGATGCGCGCATGTGGGTTCACATGGTGAACCTATACGTCACATTGTGGTTAAGGTTGCCGCTGAGTCTATCAGATTGCTTTCGAAAAACGACCGTCGTGCATGTTCTTGCCGAGGTAGCGATCGAACACCATCGCAATGCTGCGTAGCAGCAGTCGACCTTTTGGCGTGATCAATATTCGGTCGTCATCGACGGTCACGAGCCCGTCTTCAGCCAGCGGTTCCAGGTTCTTTACTTCATTACCAAAGTACTCAAGGAAATCGACCTTGTTCGCGGCATTAAAGTCACTGAATTCGAGCCGGTCGTAACACATCAGCTGACTGATCGCGCTGGCCCGCAAAAGGTCATCCGCGTCTACCTCGATGCCGCGTACGACAGGTAACTCGCCGGATTCGAGGATAGCCTCGTACTCAATGGTCGACGTCGTGTTCTGCGCATAGATATTGCCGATACTTCCGATCGCGCTGACCCCGAGCGCAATCAGGTCACATTCCCTGTGCGTGGAGTATCCCTGGAAGTTTCTCTGCAGCGTACCGTTGCGTTGAGCCTTGACGAGATCGTCGTCGGGTAACGCGAAATGATCCATTCCGATATACACATACTCGGAACTGCCCAGCTTTTCGATTGTGTGGCGCAGAATATCAAGCTTCGTTTCGGGCAACGGGATATCGTCGTCGTTGATCATTCGCTGGCCCTTAAAGCGACCTGGCAAATGAGCATAGTTGTAAATCGCAAGCCGGTCCGGACGCATCTCGAGCGCTTTGTTCAAAGTATCGTCGAAAGTCTTGACAGTCTGGTGCGGTAGCCCATAGATAAGGTCAAAAGAAACCGATCGAAATTGATTTGCACGCGCATCCTGAACCAGCGCACCGACTTCCTCGGTTGACTGGAGGCGATTAACGGCCATTTGCACTTTCGGGTCAAAATCCTGTATGCCCAGGCTCAATCGGTTGAAGCCCAGCTCCGCAAGTATAGCCATCATTTTCGAGTCGACTGTTCGTGGGTCAACTTCGATTGAAAATTCGCGTGAATTGCTTTCATCAAAACTGAACGCGCTTCGCAGGCGCCCCATCAGGGTGCGCATCTGGTTTTCGTCCAGGTAGGTCGGCGTTCCGCCGCCGAAGTGGAGTTGCTCTATTTTTCGCTCGCGATCGTAGAGTTCCGACTGCATGTCGATTTCCTGATCGAGATGCCTCATGTACTTCGCAACCCGATCCGCGTTTCGAGTGACTATCTTGTTGCATGCGCAGTAGTAGCAAAGTGATTTGCAGAATGGAATGTGAACATAGAGTGACAGCGGTCGGCCTGAGTCGTTACTGTTTCTGGCGTGACGGCGGTAGTCGTCAGCAGTAAAGCTGTCGTCAAATTGTAAAGCGGTTGGATACGACGTATAGCGTGGGCCTCGCCCGTCGTAGCGCTTTATCAGGTCCTCATCAAAGAACACTTCATTTTTTGTGGGCATATCCATGGGTGAATCGTCGCCGAATCTCCTGTTGGTCCCTATCGGTATTAACCGCAGCAAAATCTCGGTTGAGCCAGGAACTGTACTATGTTGGGTTGTCGCCCGGTATTGGCGTTATAGTCGATGATTATACCAATTCCCGAAGCCGGAGAAATCGATGAAGAAAATGCTGTCCGTTGCCAGTGTTATGGCCCTCGTACTCGTTGGAGCATCAGTGGTGTCAGCACAGCCGGACGGCGCTTTGCCCGAGCTGGATCAGTTCTGGGCGGAAGTGTCACGTGCGGTCGCGGAGGGTGATTTTGAGGGATATGCAGCCACCTACCACGCTGATGCGATTCTGGTCAGCGATGCGGGAGAAAGTACCTACCCGATCGCCTCTGCGTTGAAGGGCTGGCAGCAGGGGTTCAGTGACACGCGTGCCGGGAAGATGACGGCCAATGTGGAGTTTCGTTTTACCAAACGACTAAACGACGAATCAACAGCTCATGAAACGGGAATATTTCACTACTGGGCAAAGCCGGAGGAGGGTGAGGTGATAGATAGCTATCTTCATATCGAGGCGTTGCTGGTGAAGAAAGCCGACTGGAAGATGATGATGGAATATCAGAAGACACCTGCCACAAAGGAAGAATGGGCCGCAGCTCAGTAGTTTTCGCGGTAATGATGGCTTTCAAATGCTACCTTTCCCGCATAAATAACTGTCGAGCCAATCTTGGTTTGAGCGGCTGCTTTCAGCGGATAACCGCCGCAGGCCAATTAACTGGCGATTCGTGATTGATGAGTGGCGAGTGTCCGGTATACCCCTAAACCAGCCCCTCAAGTAGTAGAATTTCCTACTTACGGAGCGGCCGCTAATGACCCAAAGCTGACGTTGATTGTTTGATTGTCAGTACTCGAATTTCTTGAATCGAAGAGCGCAAATGGATTCTGATCGACTTAATCGCTGGATGACTCTTGCGCCAACCTCGGAGTCTTGGTGGG
>JAHEFD010000050.1 GCA_024640345.1 Woeseiaceae bacterium | reverse complement strand
TACCTGTGTCACTCGCAATAGCAGTTACCCAGGTATTGATTTGTGCCTGTCTTTGACGGACAGTCGTGCGTCGATGATATGTAAAAAGAACCTGTATGGAAGATGTTCTTGAATTCTGGTTTCGCACACTGCAAGCCTCCGACTGGTACAAAAAATCGGATGAACTGGATGAGCAGATAAAGGAACGATTTGAACCGATCTATCGCCAGGTCGTGGCCGGAGAAACGTCCGATTGGCGCGTCACGCCAGAGGGAAGGCTGGCGGAAATCATTGTTCTGGATCAGTTCTCGCGAAATATGTTTCGTGGTTCACCCGAGTCATTTGTTGCTGATCCGCTGGCCCTTGCGTTGGCACAGGAAGCGGTACGAAATGGCGACGATCAAATGCTCGAAATGCGGCAACGCGTCTTTGTTTATATGCCTTACATGCACAGCGAGTCGGCCAGGGTGCATGAACAGGCGATGGACTTATTTGCTGACACGCCGAATCTGGAATACGAAATCAAACACAAAGCAATCATCGATCGTTTTGGCCGCTATCCTCATCGCAACGATGTGCTTGGGCGTGAATCGACAGCCGAAGAACTTGAGTGGATGAAAACCAACACCGGGTTCTAGTGCTTCGAACTCAGGTAGCTATTTTCGTTTCTCAATCATTAACTGCGGCCCGCTCTTGCCGAATACATGCTTGGTAAATATGCCGTATACATGCCCGCAGTTATCGCAATGGGCCACGTAGAACCACGGCCGGCGTTCCTTTGACTGCTCTTTACTCGCCGACGATACGACTTTTTCGATCCCGGTCTCACCGCAATCCGGACATTTTGGTTCTGCCATAAGTAAACTCACTTTCTATCGACTGCTAACCCGGGATTTGGTGGGTATTCTAGCCGTTATTATAATCCCACGGTGTTCGAACCCTTTAATCGCAAAGAGTTGCCTATGAAATCGCCGATATTTCGCATTCTTCCGGTCCTTGCAATGGCCTGTTCCTTGTCTCAGGTACTCGCCCAGGAGCCATCGATCGAAAGCGGTGCCGACCGGCCCCGAATTGGACTGGTGCTGGGTGGTGGAGGTGCGCGCGGTGCAGCCCATATCGGCGTACTGAGGGAACTGGAGCGGCTCAGGATACCTATTGATGCGATTGCCGGGACCAGTATGGGAGCCGTTGTCGGCAGCCTGTACGCGTCTGGCAAAACGCCGGATGAGCTCGAACACCTTGTGTTGTCCATTGACTGGGCGGACGCATTTGTGGATTCTGCGCGACGCCGGGACCTGACTTTCAGGCGGAAGCAGGACGATAGCGATTTTCCCGTCAAACTCGAGCTTGGCGTGAAAGATGGTGAGGTGCGACTACCGAAAGGACTGATCCAGGGCCAGAAACTGCAGTTGATATTGCGGGAGCAGTTGCTCCACGTATCCAATATTGATGATTTCGACCAGCTTCCGATTCCCTTTCGCGCGGTGGCCTCGGATATAGAGTCCGGTGAACCTTACGTCATGTCGAGTGGAGATATTGCACTTGCAGCTCGTGCCAGCATGTCGGCGCCGGGATTGTTTTCGCCGGTCATGGTCGATGGTCGAACGCTCGTCGATGGCGGCCTGATGGGCAACGTGCCGGTGGATGCGATAAGGGATATGGATGTCGACATCGTAATCGCCGTCGATGTCGAGTTTCCGTTGTATCCGCCGGAACAACTGCATTCTGCGCTCGAGATAACAGAGCAAATGCTGACTATTCTCATTCGCAAGGAGACACGTCGTCAGCTGGACGGACTGGGAGAAGACGACATTCTCATTCGGCCTGACCTCGGCGTGTACGGGTCCACGAATTTCAGCCAGATATCAGAAACGATCGGTCCGGGTGAGGCGGCAACGGTCGCGAAAACTACGGAACTCAATCGCTTGTCCATGAGCGAAACGCAATATGCAGCACACGTTGCCGGCAGGGGAGTGCGGAATCTCGACTCCGACGTCATTGAATTTGTGCGGGTAATCGACGGCGGACCGCTATCCCCTAAGGTGCTCCAGGCGAGATTGAAGACCGAGTCCGGCGACAACATCGACGCTGCCAGCCTGGCCGCGGATGCCGAACGTTTGTATGGACTTAATGCATTTGAGAGCGTCGGATACCGGGTCGTTACGGAAGAAGGCAAGACCGGTGTCGAATTCGAAACGCGGGCGAAAAGCTGGGGCCCGGATTTTCTCAAATTTGGCATATCTCTGGAAGATGATTTCGAGGGTTCAACCGTATTCAATTTTGCGAGCCGATTGACAAAGACTGGCATCAACGCCTTGGGAGCCGAATGGCGGAATGACCTTCAGATTGGGACCGAGCCGCGCTTTGAGTCAGAGTTTTATCAGCCCCTGAGTTTCGATTCGCGATACTTTGTCGCACCGCGACTGGAACTGGCACAACGGAATTTGAAGGACTTCGCAGACGATCTTAGTATTGCTCGCTACCGCGTTTCCGAAGCTGAGTTCGGACTTGATATCGGGCGGGAAATGGGTCGCTGGGGGGAGTTTCGCCTTGGTGCATTTCGCGGCGCCGGCGAAGCCCGTGTAAAAGTTGGCGATCCTTTATTGCAAAATATCAAATACGACGAAGGCGGCGTTTTCGCCCGGCTCAGCATCGACACGCTTGATGATGCGCAGATACCGAAAGAAGGCAGTCGCGCAGGTATTGAATGGTTGCTGGCGCGGCCGGGCCTGGGCGCCGACGGCAACTTCGATACTTTCCAGTCAAGTGTGGATAAGGTCTGGTCCTGGGGCCGCGACGAGAGGAACACGATGCAATTCGGGGTTGAGTACTCAACCACTATCCGGTCAGACACGCGCGTGCAGGATTTCTTCCGTCTTGGTGGATTCCTGAGGCTATCCGGGCTGGAGCGTGGAGGGATTATCGGACCGCACGCCGGACTTGCGCGACTGATGTATTACCGTCAGCTCGGAGGCAATCGTGGTTTCCTCGACATGCCTGTTTATATGGGCGCTTCTCTCGAGGCGGGAAATGTATGGCAGAGTCGCTCGGACATCAGTATCAGATCACTGATCGTCAACGGAAGTCTGTTTGCCGGTATCGACACCTATGTCGGCTTGCTGTTCCTGGGCGCTGGATTTGCCGAGACAGGTGAAAGCAGTTTCTATCTGTTCATTGGCGATCCGCGTCGATAGGACTTTCAGTCAGCGAACGATCTTTTCCAGTACCTGGGTTGGGGAATCACTCTTCCGGTAGTAGCCATGTCGGATCGCCATCTTTTCGAATGCCGTATTTCGCTCGCGCTCGCTTCGATACCAATGGAGAGTTTCCCATTCGTCTCCCAGCATGCGCGAAAATGTGTCGTCCGCGGGCAGCGTGACGCGGATTCCGTACTTTCTTTCTGCGGTTGCCTTGTCCGGTTCAACCAGGTTGTGCTGGTGGCAATAAGTCACTCGAAGTCCTCTAACTGAATGGCCATGGGTTGCTGTGCATCATAACCGGCCGTCGGTTACCGGCCAACCAGCAACTGAATCAAACCCGGTCGCCAGCGCCTTCCCGATCCCGCCAGCCCATAATGCGTCGCGTGACAAACAGGTAGATCGGTTTGCCTGTTCGCATCCAGGCCCGGGCGAGAAGTGAAGGGGTATTCAGAATTGTGCGCTCGCGCTGTGTCAGATGTTGTGGGCAATACGTGCGTTTGTGCTTGAGCAGATGCCGTATATCCTCGCGTGCCAGGGTGCGAAACAGCCGGCCGCGCCCGCGCGCAAACCAGGCCAGCTGAAAGTCGATAATCGCTGGCCGTCCTCCATCGCAAACCAGGAAATTGGGTTCCTTGGCCAGGTCGTTGTGCACTACGTTTTTCCGATGCAGGTGGCGAAGTATTTGGGCAGCATCGCGGAAGTAGCGGGGGTCAATCGGTTTACCCACTTGCATTGGCAATCCTTCAATATAGCTGCGATCCAGCGTGTGCTTGTTCACACGAACCAGCCGGGGTACTCCCGGCGTTCCCTCCAGAACCGCCAGTGCCAGTGCCTCCCTGGCCAGGAGTTTCCGTGCGACCCAGCGAACGGTGGTCGCAGCCGCCCGGGAATCGCGGCGAACGACCGGGCTGTCGCCGTCGCTATACACCACGTCGGTACGCCCAAACAGGTCTTTTTTCAACAACTTGGAGCAGGCTGCTTGCAAATCGTCACTCTGGCGCATTGAATGTAAGGAGACATCGGATGATCATTGGATTCTGACTTGCTACAGGCAAAGAATACCGCACTTCATGGCTGATAAATCAGAGAAAAAACCGGATCCGAACCTCGACAGGACCGGTGAGTTTTTTAATGTCGGTGCGCCGTTGCACGCAGTCAGGCCGGGTTACGTTCGCCGACCCGCTGACGAATTGCTGTTCGAAACCATTATTGCCGGCCACTATGCACACGTGATTGCGCCTGATCGTTGTGGAAAGACCAGCCTGATCGCATCGACTTCGGCTCGTCTGCAAAACAACGATTTTAAGGTCGCTGTTATCAATCTTGCGCAGATCGGCGAACGCGACGGTGGGTCGGAAGCGGGCCGATGGTATTACAGTATCGCCTATCGTCTGCTTCGCCAGTTACGGTTGAAGACGGATCTGCAGACCTGGTGGCAGGATCATTCGATACTCAGTCATCGCCAACGCCTCGTAGAATTTTATGTGCAGGTCGTGCTCAAGAATATCAGCGAGCGAATCGTCATTTTCATTGACGAGATTCAA
The DNA here is from genome assembly GCA_024640345.1 of Woeseiaceae bacterium. Classification (GTDB taxonomy): domain Bacteria; phylum Pseudomonadota; class Gammaproteobacteria; order Steroidobacterales; family Woeseiaceae; genus SZUA-117. The sequence continues at coordinate 18,131 of JAHEFD010000050.1, read as the reverse complement.
TTCATATCCACGTTGCCGTTTGAGGAGCACCTGCTTGTCAGCATTCGGGCCGCTCACAATGCTCGCACTACGGAACCGGAATTCGGCCGTCTCAGTTTCGTCACCGTCGGTTCGTGTGATCCGGCCAGCCTGGTTGATGATCCTCAGCAATCGCCGTTTCCGATTTCGACAGAAGTACGACTGGACGATTTTTCTCGGGAAGACCTGGCTGTTTTTGCATCGGAGCTAAATCTTCGGCCTGATGACGCCGAGGTAGCGCTTGACCGAATCTATTACTGGACCGCGGGCCAGCCATACTTGAGTCAGAAGCTGGGGCGTGCCGTCGCTCGTGAATCCTTCGACTCGAATATCGTGGCCAATGTCGACAGAATTGTACAGCAGCAATTGGCAGGTCGCGCTGCCATCAGCAGCGAGCCGCATCTGAGTCACCTGCACCGTGTCGTTCTTGATGATGAAAAAAATTACGAAGCGCTGCTGACTATCTACGGAAAAATACGCAAGGGCATCAGAGTTGAATGTGATCTCGAGTCGCCACTGCATCGGCAGCTGCTTGCAATCGGCTTGCTGGTAGTTGATCAGCAAGGTGATTTCAGAATTCGAAACCGCATCTACGAATCCGTGTTTACGGCCCGTTGGGCTAATGAAAACCTGCCGCTGCACTGGCGCGGGCCGGCGATGGCGGCCTTGTTGATTCTCGGGTTGACGGCCATTCCATTCACCTATACCCAATTGCTCCCAAAACCGTATCTGCAGGTCATGGCGAATTCGACCTACGACCTCGAAACAGTATCTGACGCTTATCAAAATCTTCGATCGTTTCCAGGGCACGTCGAAGCGGCGGATCGCATGTACCAGTCAGTGATCGAAAATCGCGGCAGGCAGGCAAATGATAGAGCTGAAATTCGCGCGCTGACCGAGTATGCGACGTTGCTGCCGGACGGGCTCTCGATTGGCAATGAAATTGCTGCATCATTCTGGGATCGGCAGGTTGATCTGGCGCTGCGGCAGGAGCAGCGTGATGACGCTTTGCTGGCAGCAATAGAAACGCTGGTGGTGACATCTCAACAGCGCCGCCGCCGCGCCGCAACCCTGGTAGGAAACGACTATACGCAGTTGATAGCTACTATCCCCGCGCCGGAAGCCGACGGCCTGGTGTTCAATTCCGACAATGTGCAGCTGAGCTGGCATCGTGGCGCTGAAATTCGACAATGGTCCTACGCTGGTGGCAGCATTCAGGCTCAGGAACCGTGGACCATGTCAGCTGTCGAGGTGACACCGCTGGTCCGTCGGGTCATCGTGGACAGACCGGGGTCAGCCAGCAGAATTGGCCTGACGATCAACGTGAGCCATCCGCGCCTGGACGATCTTCGCGTGAAGCTTATCGCTCCGTCCGGGCGTGCCACAGACCTGACTTTTACGCAGGCGTCCTCCGCGGCAAACGAGGAGATCAGGGTCTCGCAGGCGCAGATGGCACCATTGCTCGGCGAATCATTAAGCGGTACCTGGAGCTTAAGTCTGCGTGATGAAGCCACTGGTGTCTCCGGGCACCTCGTTGGCTGGAAGCTCAGTCTCAATTCGCAGGTCGTCGTGGAAAGCTTTGATCGCGGGCTGGATATCCCGGACCCCGTTGAACGACCGTCAGAAAATCTGTGGTTCAGCCCGGACGGTCGGTACGCGATCGCCCGAGCATTGCAGAGCGATAGCGCGAGACTTTGGGATCTCAATTTTGCGCGAGCAGCCCGCACGATCGCAGTGCCGGCCAGTGAAGAGGTAATCGGACTAAGCGCAAATGCAAAATTCCTTATTACGATGGCACAAACCTCGATCAATCTTTGGCGCACCAGCGATGGACGACGCGAATCAGTGTTGGAAGTCGGCACCGCGATATCCGATACCATGTTGAGCGCTGATGCGGCGCATCTGCTGGTTTCGTACAGAACGGATACTGATACGTTTTTTGAAGTATGGTCTCTGGAGTCGGGCAACATTATCGCCGAAATGGGTGTTGCAGGTGTTCCTGCCCTGGTGTCTATCGATGCAGCAGCCAATCATCTTGCCACAGCTGATTTCGATCGCGCTGTACGAGTCTGGGATCTTCGCGATGGCGAAATCAAGACGCAAATCGATCTGGCTTCCCAACCAAGCGAAATTCGATTGTCAGCCAACGGTGATTCCCTTGGTGTTCTTCATAATCAGCAAGGTGTATCACTCTGGCGCACGGACCCGGTGAATGCGCTTGTATTTGAAGAAACCGGCGACGACGAATGGTACATGGCATTTTCGCCCTCAGGCGCGCGTTTTCTTACCGGTAACCAGCGCGAAGGACTGCAGGTTATTCGTACTGCAGACGGTTCACCTTCCGGGCCGCTCCTCGATCCCGGCCTGCCGGGTGGTGCGGACGGGATTTTCACGTTTAGCGGTGACGAAACTGTCGTTGTGACCGCGGGTCTCGCTGAATTCGCAAGATTCTGGTCGATGCCGCTGACCTCGAGCGAATCCGGAACCGAATCGGGCACAACTTCAGCAGCAGCGCAGCAAATGGCTCCGACAGATGCCGTAATCAGTGCAATCGCACCGGGCGGAGAAAGGTTGGCATTCGGTGACCGGTCAGGACACGTGCATATTCAGCAAGTCGGATCGGCGGTTCAGAATGTTGACGCTGACGTCGATGAGATCAGTTTTCTGGGACATCGAGATGCGGTCTTGACGCTGGAGTTCAGCGACGACGGTGCGCTTATCGCCAGCGCCGGGGCAGATGGCAGCATTCGAGTGTGGGATGCTCATAGCGGTTTGCCGCGTCCGTTCTATGGCAAGGCTTCTGTTTCTTCGATCGACCGATTGGTATTTTCACCCTCAGGAAGTCAACTCGCTGTACTTGGCGGTCAGCGTGTCTGGGTGATGAATACGGAAACCGGCGCGGAACTTGCCAGTGTCGATTTGGGTGAAGTGCATTCTGATCTTGCGTTTCTGGCTGATGGCCAGCTGTATCTGGGTGGAAGCAGTGGGGTGCTCAGGAATCTATATGCGGAACGTACAGGAAACTGGCATTTGCGAAATGTCTGGAACGGTTCAGAGCCGATCCAAAATCTCGATATCGCGCCGTCACGGCAACAAATAGTGATTGTTGATCAGCTGAACCAGGTCACGCTGCTCGATCCGCGCGACGGTCGTATTGGGTCAGACCTCCTTTTGCTACCGCACGCAGTCGACGAAGTGACGTTCAGTCCAAATGAATCCCGGGTACTGTTTAAAACCGGGCGCTGGATTCATCGTGCCATCGTGGCGCCGACCGGGTTGATCTGGACGGATACGGTTCGCGCCCCGAAATCGATGCGCGGGTCGCATATGGTGTTCAACCAGCATCCCGAGTCAAACGCAAGCAGGGAAGATCTTGCGAGCGACCAGTCAGGTGGTCGAGTTCTGGTTCTGACTACGGACACCGGACTTGCCAAGGTGGCGGAAGTCAGATTCAGCTACTCTGACGGACCAGCGCTGTTTGGCAGTAAGGCAAGCCTGCAAAGTGAATGGTCCGAGAAATTGCGCGGTGCCGCAGTCACCGCTTTTGTCCGCGAAGGGTTCTGACGAGCATCTCCAATCCTTCCGCCGTCACTTCGCTCGCTTCTACGGCTTCGCCGATTCGGACATCGACGCGCGCAAGCAGTTTGCCTGGTAGCCGTTGCAGCCCGCCGCTCTTCTTTCGACTGAACCAGCTTCCCCACAAGCCACTCAGTCCAATCGGCACGACGGGTACCGGTCGGCGTGCAACTATTTTTTCAATGCCAGAACGAAAGGTCTGAACTTCGCCATCATGGGTAATCCCGCCCTCGGGGAAGATGCAGACCAGGTTTCCGTCAGCCAATTCCTGGTCAATTTGGTCGAATGCTTTTTCCAGTAATTCCGAATCTTCACTGGCAGATGCGATGGGGATCGCCTTTGCATTTTTGAACAGGAAATTCAGAAATCGGTTATCAAATATTTTGTACCACATCACGAAGCGGAGCGGCCGTTTAACCGAACCACCCACAACCAGTCCATCAATGAAACTGACGTGATTACAGACAATAAGTGCTGGACCTTGGTCGGGTATGTTTTCGCGACCTGTCGTTTGAATTCGGTAAAGCGTATTGACGATTATCCAGGCGACAAAGCGCATCAGGAATTCCGGCAAAAGCGAGTAGATATAGATTGCGACTAACGCGTTCAACACACCGAGGACAATGAAGAGTTGTGGAATGGAAATGCCAAAGTTGAGCAATATGATCGCCAAAGCCGCAGCACTAACCATGAAAAACGAGTTGATGATGTTGGTTGCGGCAATGACGCGTGACAGGTGTTCGCGTTTAGCACGCTGCTGGATGAGCGCATAAAGTGGCACGCTGTACAGACCGCCGAATGCGCCCAGTGCAGCGAGGTCCAGAAGAACGCGAATGCTCCCGTCACGTTCAAGAAATTCACTGACAGACGTTACTGCGTCAATATGCATAACGGGCTGGGCAAAATATAAATCGATAGCAAAAAAGCTAAGCCCGATGGAGCCAAATGGAACGAGGCCAAGTTCGAGGCGACGTCCTGAAAGACGTTCGCATAACAACGAGCCAATGCCTACACCAACAGCGAAGGCGACCAGCAGTACGGTCGTTATTTCTTCGTTGCCATTCAAGATGTCCAGCGTGTAAGCAGGAATCTGCAGCGTCATTGCCGAACCGAAAAACCAGAACCATGAAATTCCGAGAATAGAGAGAAACACGCTTCGGTCTTCTCTGGCGAAACCGATGATGTGCCAGGTCTCTGTCCACGCATTCCAGTTAATTTTGAGCTGTGGATCGACAGCGCGGGTTTTCGGAACTTGTCGGCTTGCTATGTACCCGAACACTGCTACAGCAAGAAGGCATGAGGACAAGACAAACTGTCGATCCGGGTCAATCGCTACTGAGAGCCCACCAACAATGAGCCCGAATATGATGGCAAGATAGGTCCCGGATTCTACCAGGGCATTCCCGCCGATAAGTTCCTGTGTTGCAAGTTGCTGCGGCAGGTAAGCATATTTGACGGGACCAAAAAGCGTTGACTGGCACCCCATCAAAAAAAGCACGAGAAAAAGCATTGCGTACATATGGGTGACAAAAGCGACCGCAGCCAGCAGCATCAGGCATATTTCGATGCCCTTGACGATGCGCATCAGTCGGGATTTTTCATACTTGTCTGCAAACTGGCCTGAAATAGCGGAAAACAGGAAGAACGGCAGAATAAATATGGCGCCGGCAATATTAGCCAGCTGCCCGGCATTGAGACCAAATACTTTGACGCTCTGAAATGTAAGCAGAATGATCAGGCCATTCCGAAAAATATTGTCGTTGAATGCGCCGAGAAACTGCGTCATGAAAAACGGCGCAAATCGACGTTCTTTCAGAAGCGAAAATTGGTTCGAACTGGACACGTCGCCACTATAGCAATTTCAGATGATCGTGGATTGCAGCAATTAACCTCGTTTCTGGCGGCCGGCCGATCGCGATCGAAGCGTCAGTTTGTGTCGTCAGGCCGGCAGCCGATTCCATTTTCTGCCCGGTGATGATTTTCTGGTCGATGTCGTCGAGCAGTCGCAAAATGCGATCCGCGCCGGGTCGTGGTGCAGGTGTTGAGCGAATGAACTAATTTCTATATAACATACTGAAAAATAACCGGTTATTATATTTGTCGCCGGGCCGGCTGGTGTGATGCCCCGCCGCAGAGAACGCCAGTCACTCGATTTCAATGCATCGGCTGCGTTTTCACCTCGGCGGTTGAAGTGCGAACTCGCCCACAATTCCACTGCGATCGCCGATGCTATCATACGTAGCCATCTGCGCATGCGCAGGCTGACTCAGAGTTTGATATGACACACCGGGTGTAGATGAATACATTGCGCCATACAATTCGACTTAGCATTTTGCTTGTACTCGCTGCCTGCAGCGAGGAGCCGCCGCCAATTTCCGTTGCCGAGTTTATGGAGAACCCGCGCCTGCTCGAAGCGACGATGGTCCGCTGTGCCCAAAATCGGTCCGAGTCCAGGTATATCGTTGAGTGTGTTAATGCGAGAGATGCCGTCAATCGGATCGAAGCCGTGGAGGAGAAGAAGCGGCGCGAAGAATTTGAAAAGCAGTCTGAGCGAAAGCGCCAGGCGCTGCGTCGAACCCAGGAGGCGGCAGCCGAGGCGCGCCGTCGAGCTGTCGAAGCACAACGTCGTCGCGACCAGGAGAATTATCTCGGCATTTTTGACGAGAATTCTGGCACTGCGGGTGGCGTGCCACCTGCCAGTGTTCCGAATGGTTCAGGAACCGCAAACCCGGTAAGCAATGCACCGGCGGTGATCGTCGAACCAAATCCGGAGCCGGAAGGAAATGGACAGGTTTTGGACGATGATTCTATTGCCCCGGAAACAGACCTCGGCGCAATAAGAGAAGAGCTTAAGCGACGGCAAGAGATAAACAACTAACCTGGTATCGGATCCCGGCGGCTAATTAGAAGTGCCCGGCGAGGTATGCAAGTGAACATCTCGTTGTGGAAACGGTATCTCGATTCCTTCGTCCCGGAATTTCCGGTAAACGGCGCAGTTAAGCTCGTGCGTCATTCGTCCTCGATCCACGGGTCGGTCAATCCAGCAGAGCAATTCAAAATCCAGGCTTGACTCACCAAATCGCCGGAAACGTACCCTGGGTTCAGGTGTTTCGCAAACTTCGTGGTGTTCTTTGGCAACACTGGCGAGCGCCGCATCAACCACATCAATGTCGCTTCCGTAGGCAACGCCAACCGGGATTCTTATTCGATGTTTTTCTGAGGGGCCACCGGCTTCGTTGATTATTTTGGCATTCCCTATGATTCCATTCGGAATCGTGATCTCAACATCATCCCTCGTCATTATGCGCGTGCTGCGAAGACCGATATAAGACACCATGCCACGTTCGCCGGTATCGAGAGTAATGAAGTCGCCAATCTTGTATGGTGCATCTGCGACAATCGATACGCCGGCAAACAAGTTGGACAAAGTATCTTTGGCCGCGAAACTCAGTGCCAGGCCGACGATGCCTGCAGAAGCGAGCCAGGCGGTTACATCGATGTTCCAGGCAAGAAATATGAAGTAGATCGCAAGGGCAAAGGCCACAACCTTGGATGCATTGTTGATAAGCGGGAGCATGCTTTCATGCAATCGCTTGTTCTTGGTGGATGCCGGAAATGCTCCCAGGAAGATCCGAATCAGGCCGCGGAAAAAGTTGTACCAGACAACGATAGCAATCGTCTTAAGTATGCCTAGCGTCAGGAATTCCGGCGTATCGGGAAATTGCAGTCGGTCGGTGCCGAGCGTCAGCCCGAGCAGCACAAATGAAATGAATACAGGGCGATGGAGAAGGGCTACCAGTTCGTCATCAATTTCGTTGCGAGACCGGCTGACCAGTTTGGCGATTATTCGAGAAATAACCAGGTCGGCAATTTTGCCGACCAGGATAAATACAAAAATGATCGCAGCTGCCTGCAAATACTTGTTTGGTCCAAGCAGCTGAGCCCAAGCTTGCGTTTGTTCGAAAAGTTCCCGCAATGCGATCTGGTACGCGAGCGCGACTAGCGTTCCGGTACGTCCGAATTATTCATGCCGTACGTTCGAACTTCGGACTTCTTTTGCTGCTGGGGGCGCTGTTCTCCAGCCGTCGCAGCCTCTGCAGCCATCGCTGGTCGCACGGGCAGGCGCCGTGTCTGTGCCGTCAGTACCTGGACGAAGTTATTCGCAGCCTGGGGCGCGGCGTTTCCGGAGCTCGCAAAAATTTGATCGGGCGTAATTTGTCGCGACCCGTAGAACGAGGCATTAGCCTTGCGATCCATCGAAACACCAGCTCCCTCCAGCGCGACGCCAGCGAACAATCCCCGGCTTCGAGCATAAGAAAAGACCTCAGATTCGAAAGTCAAGTCAGTGGCTACGCCCGTATGCCGGCCGACAGGGCCGGCTGCGATTGATGCGTCTGCCCCCAGCGTCAATTTGCCGTTGGATATTCCGTCTATGCTCTTGCGAGTCTTGAATACGAGGATGATATCGGTCGATTGAGCGCCCACCTGGAAGCCGACGCTTCCGCCGGTCAAAGTGACGAACGCGGGGTTGCTCCAGCTGCCGTCTTCCTGCCTGACGACCAGGATCCCTTTGCCACGCCGGGCGCCTATGCCGAAACCGACTTTGATAACTTGAGGGATAACGGCTACCGCATAGGCACGGGAAAGAAGCGCCGTCGGAACAGACTGTTCGGGAATTCGCAGAATCTGATCGACTACGTCAGTAGCGTCAAAAACACGCCGTTCTTCTTTTGTCGATGCGAAAGCCGGGATCGCTGTGGCGACAGCCAGAAAAATAAAGAGAGTAATTTGCCGTAAACGCATGATTAGATTCCCCAATAAAGGTGAATTTCGGTTGCTACGTTGTGGCCGCCCAAGCCAGTAATCGCAGAGTTTTTGAGGCCATTTGTGGCCTTGTAGCCGACATGATACGCCATTTAGCGTTCTGACTCACCGCGATTCGACTCTTAATTTAAACAGTAGCGAGCAGTGGCGGTAGAGGGCAGTCGAGTGAGGCACAGACTGCTCGAAGCAACTCGGCTTCGGTAGCGGTCACTTCTCCATCGTGCGTGATGGTCGCCGTCACCGCCTGCAACATGCTCTGGCGACCTGCAGAATTAATTTTCCCAAGAATATCAAGGGCTTCGCCTAGCCTTTCCACTGTTTGCGCAGCTGGAACCGGCTCCCTGCCGATGGCCGCCCACTCGCCAAACTTGCTGATCCCCTCATTGAAAGCGGCATCGCTGCTCGCTGGATCGTCGTGGCCCTGATCGGCGACGATCCGGATGATATCCACAGCAGCCTGTCGTGCGGCAGATTTCGACACGCGATTACCTTTTTGCTGTGCGGTTGGATTTATCGCCTGTTCGAGGTGTCGAACCAGGATCCTGTAATAGCAGAACTCCCGAAGGTCAATTTGCCCGTCAAATTCAACCAGGCGTCGAATCAGATCCATCAGAAACTCGAGTTTTGGCGCCGGGCGTTGTTTGAGCTCGGGAAAGGCGATTTCAAGTAATGGCAAGCGGAATCCGGCGCCGATATTTTGCAGCTCCTCGAAATACTCCCGCACCAGCGCCGCGCGAGATTCGCCGAGTTGTCCTTCGATGATCGAAATCTGGCGATCGGCATAAGGCTCATCAATGACCAGCGCCAGGGTCAGCAGGTAGGCGCCGCTAGGGGAATGTGCCGCATCGTAGAGTGCCGCCGGGATCGATCGCCGCAGGCGCCCGGCGTAACCGACGTGCTCTGGGGTCGGTTGCCCGACACTATCGACGATGTTGCCCTCAATTTTTGCCGATTCGTGCCCCGAGAATTCTGACGTCCGCGTGTCGAATGCGGACACCTGTGAATCAGCCTGCTCGTCGCCAACGTGATTCGAAGCGATCTGTGGATAATCGCTTTCCTCGAATGATGGATCCAGCGCTCGAATTCGTTTGGCCAACGGCGGGTGAGTGGCAAACAACGCCGTAAATCGAGCCGCGCCACCGGCAAACAACATGTGACTGACTTCCTCGGGATCGGCGTTCTCGATGTAGGAGTGATGTTCGTAGCCGCCAATTTTTTTCAACGCGTTGGCAATACCATCAGTTTGTCGCGTGAATTGCACCGCGGATGCATCGGCAAGATATTCACGCTGCCGTGACACGGCAGCTTTTATCAGGCGAGCAAAGAACACACCGATCCAGCCGAGGATGGCCAGCGCCAGGCCGATTAATACGATGCCTCCGCCGTCGCGGCCACGGCTGGAACTGCCGGATATGAGCCCCCTGCGGCGGGTAACGCGCAGAATTGTGCGGCCGATCATCCCGAGCACCATGATGCCGAACAGCACGCCCATCATCCGAATGTTCAGCCGCATGTCACCGTTCAGAATGTGACTGAACTCATGAGCTATCACACCCTGCAGTTCCTCCCGGTTTAGCAGTTCGAGCGTGCCGCGCGTTACAGCCACGGCCGCATCACCAGGCGTGAAACCGGCTGCAAAAGCGTTGATGCCGCTTTCGGACTCCATGACATAAATCTCGGGCACTGGCACGCCGGAGGCGATTGCCATTTCCTCGACGACATTGCGAAGTCGCCGTCGAAGAGGGTCCGTAACGTTCGTTGGCACCAGTGTTCCGCCCATGCTCGATGCGACCTGGCCGCCGCCACCGGACAATGCCACGGTTTTGTACACAGTTGCGCCTACGATAAGCAGCGTCGAGAGAATGGCAATGGGTCCGAGTACCGCCGGGTTCAGCATCTCGCCCTGGTCTGACGAAAACAAAACCACGCCAACAACAAACGTTACGCCAGCGACGATCAGTGCGGTAGCCAGGATGTAGACAACGATCAGCCAGCGCGTCGCGCGCTTAGCGTTGTCCTGAGCCTCAAAAAATTTCATGGCACAGAGCCAGGGGAGCCCGACTGGTTACGAAGTGAAATCAACCTTGGGAACTTCGCGTTTTTCCGGCGATTCAATCTCTAGAAAGCTGGCCGATTCAAAGTTGAACATGCCGGCAATGACATTATTCGGAAAGTTTTGCACTTTATTGTTGTAGGCGAGAACAGTGTCGTTGAACGCCTGGCGAGAGAATGCAACCTTGTTTTCCGTTGACGTCAACTCTTCCTGAAGCTGAATCATGTTCTGATTGGCTTTGAGGTCCGGATACGCCTCGGAAAGTGCAAACAGGCGGCCAAGTGCCGCGCCAAGGGCACCTTCAGATTGACCGAGTTGTTGCATCGCCGCAGCGTTGGATGGGTCCAGCTTGGCGGAGTCGAGGCTGGAAACGGCGGAGTTGCGGGCACTGATGACGGCTTGAAGTGTCTCGCGCTCGTGCTTCATGTAGCCTTTGACAGCTTCAACGAGGTTAGGAATCAGGTCGTGGCGGCGCGTGAGTTGAACATCGATCTGGGCAAACGCATTCTTGACGCGGTTTCTCAGGTTTATCAGGCTATTGTAGATGCCGATCAGGAACATGATAATTGCCGCGATTGCTGCGAGGAATACCAAAAATGTCGTCACAGTTCACCTCCCCGGTGAGTAGTTCTGCACGCAAGGATAAACCCTTGTCGAGCATTTCTCTAGCCGTTGTTCTGGTAGCAATATCAATATTTTCAAGACCTTCCCACGCTGAGTGGTTTGCCGAGGCCCAGGCGCACATGGGAACCGAAATCAGCGTGTACCTGTGGCACGATGACCCGGAGACCGGCCAGAAAGCTGTAGATGCCATTTTCGAAGAGGTCGCACGACTCGACCAGCTGATGAGCACGTACATCGATGACAGCCGGATGTCCGAGATAAACCGAAATGCGGCAGACGGGCCGGTTGTGGCAGGTGATGAATTATTTCGCCTGATTCTGCGCTCGCTTGATATTTCCGTGCTGACACATGGCGCATTTGATATTACCTATGACAGCGTCGGCCAATTCTACGATTTCCGCGAGCGCCGGCGACCGGATGAGCAAACCATCGCGGAAGAAGTGAAGCGAATCAATTACCGGCTGGTCGAAACCAACCAGGGTGATGGCACCATTCGGTTCCTGCAGAAGGGTGTGCGCATCAATCTTGGCGGAATCGCGAAAGGCTACGCGGTCGAGCGGGGTGTTGCTATTGCTCGCAGGTACGGCGTCCGCAATGCCAGAGTTACGGCTGGTGGGGACACTCGCTTGCTCGGTGACCGGCTTGGTCAGCCCTGGATGGTCGGTATACAGAATCCGCGTAATGAGGAAGAAGTTGTAGTAACGATCCCGCTCGAAAACGAGGCCATCTCGACCTCCGGCGACTACGAACGATTTTTCATCGAAGATGGCGAACGTTATCACCACATTATCGTCCCGGCGACAGGCACTCCTGCTGGTGAAGTTCATTCTGCAACTATCATCGGGCCGGACGCTGTGATGACCGATGCCCTGTCTACTTCGGTCTTCGTGATGGGGGTCGACCAGGGCCTGCGACTGATTGCGACGCTGCCAGACTACGAAGGAATCGTCATCGACGCAGAAGGACAGATGTTTTACTCGGATGGACTGCGACCGCCTGATTAGTCAGCAATTTTTGCCGCTTTCGTGGCATTCCCGCAACGTTCCCTGTCGCTGAACTGCGACGCTTTTTCCCTTTAAATTCAGAAATATACGGCTATCATAGGGGCTCGAAACAGGTCCCTGCAGGAGCCAGTTTCGCCGTGCTATTCGGCCCGCCGGATTCTGCTGAATTCAGGTTTGCCGAAGAATAAGATTCGACGAGGGATTTAACGTAATCTGGCAAGATTGCATTAAGTTGCTGTCCGCCTCGATCGATACCGGCGTTAATTATGTTCAGACCGTTCCAGTCAATTGTGACCATCATCACGGCCCAAGTTGGTGCCAACGGTCACTATGCACAACAAGGATCTGGCGTCGATTGTCCTGTATCGGGCGGTGCCAAGGGCCCGGCTGTGCTGCAGTTTCAGGGCGTCTTGCAAATGTGCTGCCAACGGTTGAGCGACGCTTTGTTTACGGCCTGCGTGTTCTGCAATGCGAGGGTCAGAAAACCGCTTGTTTGTCCGTACGTGGGCAGGCAGCCAGAGAAAAGGATAAGGATCATGAAAGGACTAAAAACAGTACTGCTGGGAGCAGCTTTATCGATTTTTGCGGCGACGGGTTTGGCGTCATCCTCTCTTGAGGGACGTGCGGCGCCGGATTTTGTTTTGAAAAGTTCGAGCGGTGAAAACCTGCGGCTTAGTGAACATCGTGGCGAAGTTGTGATGATCAATTTCTGGGCAACCTGGTGTGGGCCATGTCGTCAGGAAATGCCACTGCTGGATGATCTTTACAACCGCTATGAGCGCGTTGGATTCAGCCTCCTCGGCGTAAACATCGATGACGATTCCCGTCGTGCGATGCAGATGATCGAGGAGCTTGGCGTCAATTTCCCGGTGCTTTTCGATGAGCGCAAGGAAGTCAGCAAATTATATGAGGTCGAGGCAATGCCCGTGACAGTGCTCGTCGATCGTGAAGGCAATGTTCGCCACGTACACCATGGTTACAAGCCGGGGTACGAGGAAAACTATTTAACTGAAATTCGCTCGTTATTGCGCGAGTAAGCACTCGCCCTGTCTGAGATGTCGAATTGACTGGCAGATCAGCGGGCGAACCGGCAGGAGTAATTTAAGGTGACAGTGAAACGTATTTTCTGCATCACGAGCCTGGTCTGGCTTGCCAGCATCATGTCAGTGCAGGCACAGGACGCAGCGCCACTGGATTCGGAAGCAGCTTTGGCTGATGCGCAATCGCTTGAAATCGATGAGGCCCAGGCAAGGGCTGAATTCAGAAGCCTCGATGAGGATGTGCAATCGCTGAAGAAAGAGGTTCTTGACCTTAACCGGGATCTCTTTTTGCTCGAGGAAGAGTTGTTGTTTCCGGCGAACTCACAGGTTGCTTTCTTTATCTCGATGGATGTCGGCGAGTATTTTGACCTGGACTCCGTCAATCTGAAGATAGATGGAAAAGAGGTCGCCAATTACCTGTATACGCAGCGTGAGGTCGATGCCCTGTTGCGCGGTGGCGTTCATCGAGTGCACATGGAGAACCTGAAAGTCGGTGACCACGAGCTTATCGCGGTATTCACCGGCGAGGGACCGAATGTGCGCGACTATCGTCGCGGTGCAACGATCAACATTGGAAAAGGCATTGGCGCTAAATATGTTGAGCTGGAAATCACCGACAGGGTGAGGAAGCAACAGCCGGAATTCGTCATCAAGGAATGGGAGTGATCATTGATCACTCGCTGCCTTACATTAGTAGCCTTGTTGATTGGTCTGGTGGTGGCATTGCCGCTACCGGTGGCCTTTGCCGCGAACGGAAAATCTGAACCGACCGTAGTAAAGGATGCCCAGTACGGCGAAGTCCTTTTCTACTTTTATCAGGAAGAATACTTCCCGGCTATCGTCAGGCTCCTGGCGGCACAGAAGCAGAGCCAACTCGAAAACCACATGGACGAATCCGAGCTGTTGCTGGGCGGCTTGTACCTGTCCTATGGCCACCATAAACGCGCGGCCGAAATATTCGAGCGACTACTGGCGGATAACGTCGAATCGGAAATTCGAGATCGCACCTGGTTCTTCCTGGCGAAAATCTGGCAGCAGCGTGGCTATCTCGCTGAATCGCAGCGCGCGCTGGATAACATTGAAAACGAATTACCCGAGTTGCTTGAAGCTGAGCGTCACATGCTTCAGGCACAGTTGCATATCGATAACAGTCAGCACGACAAGGCTATCGCAGTCCTTCAGGACTGGCGTCGGAACGATGCCTGGTCAAACTATGCCAAGTTCAATCTCGGCGTCGCCATGGTGCGCAGTGGTCGGGTGAACGAGGCATCGGTATTGCTCGATGACCTGGGTCAACTTGATCCGCTGAACGAAGAAATGAGCTCCCTGCGCGACAAGTCAAATCTTGCCCTGGGTTATGCATATTTGCAGGACGGGCAGCCGCAAGCGGCAAAATCACCGCTGAATCGTGTGCGACTGGAAGGTCCGTTTTCGAACAAGGCATTGCTTGGAATCGGTTGGGCAGACGCCGAAAACGAAAATTTCCGGCGGGCACTGGTGCCATGGATGGAGCTTCGCGGACGCGACCTGCTCGATTCCGCTGTGCAGGAATCGATGTTGGCAATCCCTTATGCGCTGGCAAAGCTCGATTCGATCAGCCAGGCCGCAGATCATTACCTGAATGCAATAGAAGCTTTTTACGAAGAGACTAATCGTATCGATGCAGCGATCGTTAACATCGAAAGCGGACAGTTGCTGAGTGAGTTTCTGGATCAGGATCAGTACCAGACAACAGGATGGTACTGGAAGCTTGAGGAGCTGCCGGAAGGCCCGGAGTCCCGCTACCTTTACCACCTGCTGGCGACACACAAATTCCAGGAAGGCCTGAAGAATTACCGCGACCTGCACTACCTGTGGCGAAATCTGGATGAGTGGCAACAAAGCGTCGACGTATTCAATAACATGCTCGATACGCGTGAACTTGCTTACAACGAGCGGTTACCGCGTGTTCAGCAAAGCCTGGGCCAAGCTGATATTGATGGAATGGTCTCTCGCAAACTCGAGTTTGATGCCCGGCTGAAAAATATCGAAGAGAGCAATGACACGCTGGCGCTGGCCACATCGCGCGAGTTCGAGCTGTGGGGAGAAATTACGGCGATCGAGCGGAGCCCGGCGCTACGCGCAAATATCCCCGAGGCAGAAGAAGTTCGCGACAAGGTCAGGCTTCTCAAGGGTGCGCTGCAGTGGAACCTCGATCGCGAGTTCAGCGACAGGCTATGGCGAATTAGGCGTGATCTGCGACAGACGGGCGAGGCCCTTGTCGAAACACAACGCGCTCGACGACAAATTGACGAAACGATGAGAACCGAGCCGCTCGTGTTTGCTGATTTCAATGGCCGGGTTGAGGGGCTCAGCCCGCAAATCGACGCATTGAAAGTACGCGTTGAGACAGCAATCACTAATCAGCGCGGATTTATGGAAGGCGTTGCGGTCGATGAGTTGCGGGCACAGAAGCAGCGGCTGGATACCTATACGGTTCAGGCTCGTTTCGCCCTGGCGGCTATCTACGATCTTGCTGCGACCGTTGGAGATGCATCACCATGATCTCCCGAATCACGGCCACATTATTGCTGATCGTCGGATGCCTGATGATTGCATTGCCGGCGTCTGCACAAAAAGTCAGGAAGCGTGACACGATTGCGAGCCTCGAGGACAAGACGGTCGAAATCCGCACCGGCCGCGTCATCCTGGACAGTTCGGATAAGGCTCGTGACAACTATCGTGCATTTCTTGACCTGGTGTCGAATGATCCTGAATTGCGCGCAGAAGCAATGCGTCGCCTGGGCGACCTGGAGCTTGAGGCTACCGAGGCTGAACAGCTTGCCGATAATGCCAGCAGCATCGAATTCGATGCTTACGATAATGCTGTCGGTCTTTTTCACGCGTTACTCGAGTCCTACCCCGACTATGGGCGCAACGATTCAGTGCTATACCAGCTGGCCCGGGCCTACGAGATTGCCGGCAAAACCGACGACGCCTTGCGAGTACTTAATGACCTGATTGCGCAATACCCGAATACACCGCTGGTGGACGAGGTTCAGTTCCGGCGTGGTGAGATGCTGTTTCTGCAAAGAGACTACAACGGTGCGGAGGCAGCTTATTCCAGCGTTGTGGATTACGGCACTGAATCGAGATTTTACGAACAGTCGCTCTACAAGCTTGGCTGGTCGCAATTCAAACTGGCCTGGCATGAAGACAGCCTGACGCCATTTTTCGAATTACTTGATCGGAAAATATCGGGTGTGGAGCTGAAAGAAGGCGACAACCGACTCGAAGATCTCAGTAGAGCGAACCGGGAACTGGTTGAAGACACGTTCCGCGTCCTGAGTATCAGCTTTTCCTATATGGACGGTCCGGAGAGTATTTCGAACTTCCTGGATTCTCGTGGTTATCCTACTTACGGTTACGTGATTTATATGAATCTCGGGGATCTGTACCTTGAGAAAGAGCGATACGTAGACGCTGCTGAAACTTACGAAGCGTTCGTCGCCGAAGATCCTTATCACCCGAAAGCACCAATTCTCCAGGTCGAGGTTATCGAGGCATATAAGCTCGGTGGTTTCCCGACGCTGGTGCTGGAGGGCAAGAAGGGTTTTGTCGAGCGGTATGGAATGGACAGTCCGTTCTGGGCCAGAAATGCTCGTGAAGAGAACGCGACAGTTGAAGCGCATCTGAAAGACAACCTGAATGATCTCGCGCAGTACTATCATGCCGAAGCGCAAAGCAAGGGCAGCATTTCAGACTACCAGGAAGCTGCGAAGTGGTACCGCAAGTACCTGAATTTCTTCCCCGGCGAGGCCGACAGCGCGAATACAAATTTCCTGCTGGCTGAAATTCTTTACGAGAGCAAGGATTTCCAGGCGGCGACCGACGAGTACGAACGAACGGCTTACGGGTATCCGGATAACGAGCATTCAGCCGAGGCTGCCTACGCGGCAATACTGGCGTATCGCCAGCACGAAGAATCCCTGGCGGGCGACGCCCGGACTGCGTGGCACCAGCGCTATCTTGATAGCGGCCTGCGCTTTGGCGATACATATCCAAATCACCCGGAATCCGGCGCAGTGCTAACGACCATTGCCGAGGACCTGTTCGCGCAAAACCAGTTTGACCTTGCCATCGCGGTCGGTCAGAGCGTAGTCGGCAAGCGGCCACCGGTCGATGGGGCGCTGTCACGAACGGCATGGACAGTGATTGCACATTCTCAGTTCGACCTGGCGAATTTCGTCGAAGCTGAACAGGCCTACTATGCGCTGCGTCCATATACGCCGACGGATGACGGCGAGGCACAGCAGGAAATCAAGGACAGAATCGCATCATCAATTTACAAGCAGGGCGAGCAGGCGCGTGACAGCGGTGATCTCGAATCTGCTATCGGTCATTTCAGGCGTCTCGGTCAAGAGGTTCCCGACTCTGACATTCGTGCAACGGCGGAATACGATGCTGCCGCTGCGCTGATCAACCTCGAGGCATGGGATCGTGCCTCATCAGTACTTGAAGAGTTCCGCAGAGACTATCCGGATAGCGAGTTTTCGGGTGATGTTACGCAGAAACTTGCGGTGACATACCTCGAATCCGGTCGAAGTGCAGAGGCGGCCGGCGAGTTTGTCCGCATCGCCAATGCGCCTGAATCAACCGACGACGTTCGACGCGAGGCGTTGTGGAAAGCGTCCGACCTGTATAAGGCAAGTGCGGCGGTGGTCCAGGAAAAGCAGGTTCTTGAAGATATAGTTTCGCGCTATCCGGATCCGATTTCGGAATCGATCGAAGCGCGATTCCGCTTGCTGGAGATTTCTGAAGCGAATAACGACCAGGCGGCGCGGGCACAGTTGTTACGCGACCTGGTGCGGGTCGATGCGACCGCTGGTGCACAAAGAACAGACCGGACCCGTTTCCTGGCGGCCAAAGCGTCGCTGGAGCTGGCAGAGCCGGTGCGGCGCAGCTTCATGGTAATGAAGATCACGCAGCCACTGGCCGAGAGCATGGAGCTCA
>JAHEFD010000049.1 GCA_024640345.1 Woeseiaceae bacterium | reverse complement strand
GTGATGCCTGGCTGACGCCGCCAATCCGGTCATGGAACGACTGGCTGAATCGCCAGTTTTCAGCGGTGGAAAATTCGGCGGTTTTTCCGACTCGTCTCGGTCCACTTGCCAGTTCCATTCTCATGGAGCGCAGCCTGCGCAGGTACTTGCCTGATGGATTGCCGGGCATTGGCGGCATTGTCCGCCAGGCCGGTCAGTCGTGGCAACGCATTCGGGAGTGGCAGGTTCCGCTAGCTGATCTGGAATCGTCCGCACGAAGCCAGGATGAGATTGCATTCGCAAAAGCAGCGCTGGATTATTCGCGGCAGCTCGAAGCAGGGCGCTGGGTTGATAACGCCGGAATGTCGGGTCTCATCGCCGAACTCATTTCAGGTAACCGGATACCGGTACCCAAAAAACTGGTACTCGCCGGGTTCGATCGGCTCTCGCCAGCGACCAATGGTGTCGTGGCCGCGCTCGAGAAAGCAGGAGTCACTGTCGTCGTTGCTGCTTCCGCCGATGAAACATCGGCAAGTAACGATTTGAAGCTTTCCGTACGGTCGTTCGACAATCTGGAATCCGAACTGCGCACCGCAGGAGCCTGGGCAAGAGCGCAACTCGAAACTGATCCGCGGGCGAAAATTGCCATAGTCAGTCCGGTACTCGAGAACAACGCATCTCAAGTAACCCGCTTGATTCGTGAGGGTCTTGTGCCCGGGTGGCAATACGGTGGAGTGACATTTGCAGCGGCAGCGAATGTTTCGTATGGGCGCAAACTCGCCGAGTACCCTGCAATTGCGATAGCGCTGCTCCTCCTTAGATGGGTGCACCAGGGAGTCAGCAGCCGTGAACTGAGTTTGCTTCTGCGAAGTCGGTGTGTGGGAGGTGAATTGACTGACGGGCGCAGCCGCATTGAGCTTGCAATGCGAAGACACTCCGATCGGACCTGGTCAGTCGAAGAATTTCGCCGCGTATTCAGGGATGTGGACGAAAGCCCGGATTCGTTGGCATTTATGGACAGCGCGGCTGAACTGGCGAAACTTGGTCTCGACCAGCGAGAGCAAGCTGCCCCGTCGGGATGGGCCGAAAGGATTGATGCGGCGTTGACTGCGGCCCACTGGCCTGGGGACGCGGTACTCGACAGCAGCGAGTTTCAGCTCGTGAATCGATGGCGGGAGTTGCTCAATGAGTTTGCTGCCATTGAAATGGTTATGCCCCGCCTGGGATTGAGTGATGCGTGCCAGCGATTGTCGGCGCTCGCGTCAGAGACCCTCTACCAACCTGAATCGGGGCGGGGACTGGTGCAGGTGCTTGGGTCGCTGGAGGCGGCAGGCCTGGAGTTTGACAGACTGTGGATCAGTGGGCTCGATGGGTCGCAGTGGCCGCCGCCATCGCGACCGGCGTTGTTCTTGTCAAATGCCCTGCAGCGCCGCTACGGCATGCCCGACGCGACTCCCGGCGATACGCTTGAATTTTCGCGACGTGTATTCAAACGCCTGACATCAGCAGCGGACGCCTGTGAACTCAGTTGGTCAATGAACCGGGATGACCTGGAATTGACGGCCAGTAGCCTGGTCGATGCGTTCAGTACGGATCAGACGGCCGGCTCTGAGGATCCTGGCTGGTATGCCACGACGTTGACAGGATTTGCTGAATTCGACGTATTGACCGACGATGCTGCGCCACCGGTAGCAGCGGACGAACACATACGCGGAGGTGCCTACACGATACAACGACACTTCGTTGAGCCTTTCGCTGCATTTGTACACGGCCGATTGGGTGTTCGAATTCCCGAGCCGATCGCACCCGGTCTGTCACCGAGTGTGCGCGGAAACATTATTCACAACGCATTACACAATTTGCTGGCCGGCAAGCCGACCCAGTCTGAAATTATTGCCTGGACTGCAGAAAACCTGGAGCAGCGAATTGGGAGCGCGATCGATGCTGCTCTTTCAGAGCACGGACTAAACGCGGATAAGGTAATGCGCCGCATTATCGCTATCGAACGAACGAGGCTTCGCCAGTTGCTTTACGATTTCGTTGAAGCTGAAGCGGCGAGGCCGGAATTTGCCGTAATTGATGTAGAAAAGAGCATCGACTATGCATCATTTGGTATTCGTCTCGGGCTCCGCATCGATCGCATAGACAAGATGGCGAACGGGCGGCTTCTGCTAATCGATTACAAGACCGGGCTGCCGAAAAGTTTACTCGGCCAGTCAGGAGAACCGACAGATTTGCAGCTCATCGTTTATGCCGATGCGTTGAATGCCGAAATCGGTGGTCTGGCTCTGATCAATGTCGATAGCCGGGTCATAACCTACAAGGGTGCAGGGGGTGAAGGCGGTCCATGGAAGGCGACTGATGATGATGAATGGGATGCCACCCTGGCGGCGTGGCAATCGCAGGTACATGTCGCGTTGCAGGAGATATCTGCGGGCGATGTAAGGATCAACTTACTGCAATCAGTAAGCGAGGCACGGCCACTCAATATCCTCAGCCGCAAAGAGGAGCAAAAACGTGCTGACTGACGCGGACCTGATCCAGGCAGACGTGCAAGCACGTTTGGATGCACTTGACGTCACCCGGTCATTCATCATCCAGGCTCCGGCGGGGTCCGGAAAGACGGAGTTATTGATTCAGCGCTACTTGCGCCTGCTGACGATCGTTAAACAGCCTGAAGAAATCCTGGCAATTACATTTACGAACAAAGCGGCAACGGAGATGCAGCTGCGAGTCGTCAAAGCGCTCAGGCGAGCACGCGATGGCGAAGTGGCGGGCACCGCTCATGAAAAATTAACGATTGCCACGGCAACCGAAGTATTGGCACGAGACAGCGAATATCACTGGCATTTGATCGACTCGCCAAGCCGTATGCGCATCCTGACCGTTGATGCATTCGGTGCCGGGCTTGCGAGGTCACTACCGGTCAGTTCCGGGCTGGGTGGCGCCGGGGCCACATTAACGGATGCCGGAATGAAGGTGGTTTATCAGGATGCAGCGGCGGCGACACTGGACTACCTGGCATCGGACGATGAATCAAGTAAGGCAGTGGAGCGCGTTCTGGTTCACCTGGACAATAACATTTCGCTCTATATCGATTACCTATCGAGGATGTTGGCTTCCAGGGAGCAGTGGCTCTCAATTACAGGGCGGGGTCCCGCAGATGACATCGATGCAGAAGCAGCACGTCAGGCGCTCGAACGGAATATCAGCGTCGTCGTAGAGGGCCAGCTCCTGTCCCTGCAGATGAATTTGCCTGAAGAGTGCCATGATGAACTGTTGGCGCTCTTGCGCTATGCATCGGTCAACCTGAAGGCAGAAGGCAAAGACAGTCATCCCCTGGTTCGATTTGCCGATTGTCATCGAATGCCTGCACCGAAAGCAGGTGAGCGGGAAAGCTGGCAGGCGATAGCCAACCTGCTGCTGATCAAGTCGGGCGCCTGGCGAAAAAGTATCAACAAAAATGACGGTTTTCCTGCCGGCGACTCCGGCCAGAAGCAGAGACTATATGACCTGATTGAAAAGCTGCAGGACCAGTTCGTGCTTCGTGATGGATTGATTCGCGCGAGATTGTTGCCGGCGCCTCACTATGCTGATGCCCAGTGGCATGTCCTGTTGGCACTGTTCAAGCTCCTGCCTCACGCGGCAGGAGAGCTTCGCCGCCTGTTTGGTGAGAGAGGCGTCACCGATCACAACGAGGTCGCTTTGTCCGCGAACCGGGCCCTTGGAAGTCCCGATGAGCCAGGCGATATTGCGATGATCCTCGACTATACAGTTCAGCATTTACTGGTTGATGAAATGCAGGACACGTCGATCAACCAGTATGAACTGCTGAAGAAGCTGACCGCTGGATGGACGCCCGGAGACGGTCGAAGTGTATTCTGTGTCGGCGACCCGATGCAGTCGATATATCGCTTCAGAGACGCAGAGGTTGGGGAGTTTCTCCTGGCACGCAAAAACGGAATCGGCCAGGTCGCGCTTGAGCCGTTGTTGCTGAGGCAGAATTTTAGGTCGGGCGAATATCTTGTGCACTGGTTCAATACCGTGTTTACACAGGTAATGCCGATGAGGGACGATGTCTCCATCGGCGCAATTTCCTATTCGGAATCAGCTCCTGTCGAGCAGCATGCCGGCAAGGGTGACTATGCCGTTCACCCGTTGTTTGGTGCTGATTCCAAAGATGAGGCGATATACACGCTGAAAGTGATCGAGCAATGCCTGGCTGGAGAGGGTGGCGTAACCGTGCTCGTGCGTAGTCGAACGCAGCTGGCCGACCTGCTTCCACTGATTCGTAAAGCTGGCATCGAATACCAGGCCGTTGAAATCGATCGGCTGACCGACTTGCCCGAAATTATCGATGTATTGGCCTTGACTCGTGCAATCGTGCACAACGGAGATCGACTCGCATGGCTCGCTTTGCTGCGAGGACCCTGGGTGGGTCTCCACTGGCGCGATCTCCACGCGCTGGTCTGCAACGATACCGATCGAAGCATTTTGGAGCTCTGCACGAGCACGGACAGGGTGGCATCGTTATCAAAAGAGGGGAGAGATCGCTTGCGCGATTTCTCAGCGGCGATCCAGCCATTTCTCAAGCGACACGGGACAAAGTCCTTGAGGGACAGGGTGGAGCTGGCGTGGTTCGCACTGGGAGGGCCATCGCTACTACGTGACAGTGCACAGCTGGAAAATGTTTACCGCTTTTTCGCGGCGCTCGAGAAGCTGGAAAAGGCGGGCTCGCTGGAGGACGTCAGAGAGATCGAACAACGCCTTGATGACGAAAGGGTCTCAAATTCGGTCAGCGCAGATTGCCGTGTAAAAATAATGACGATGCACAAGGCGAAGGGCCTGCAATTCGATCATGTCGTGCTTCCCGGTCTCGGACGTTCGACACGACGTTCGGATCGCGAGGTGTTGAGTTGGCTGACTTTGCCCGATGGATCGGGCGGTAATGAAATGATCATCAGTCCTGTTGGTCCCCGGACGGATATCGAAAACGATCCATTGCACCAATTTATCGAGGCGACCGAATCCGACAAGACGAAAATGGAACTTGATCGACTCCTTTACGTTGCGTGCACCAGGGCCATAAAGTCAGTGCACATCATCGGAAGCGTTGCGGTTCAGGCCGACCAGGAATCTTTTGGCAATCCCCATGCCGCTTCGTTATTGAGTCGACTGTGGCCAGCGATTCATAAAGACTATGCAGTGGCGTTCGAGCGCTGGCGAAAGAATCCGACGGGTGCACAGGCAAGCGATGGGCGGGATTATCTTGTTGATCCAGTTTTAAGGCGATTCAGGGATCGGTGGTGCACGCCAGCACTGCCGGAAATGCCGGGAACGAAACCTGACTTGCTCATCGACGAGGGGCAGGGGGAAAACCGGGTAGAGTTTTACTGGGTGGGGACCGCTGCCCGGCATGCGGGCACGATTGTGCATCGATGGCTGCAGCGTATTAGCGATGGCCTGGTCGAGGTTGACCCACTTGAACCAGGGGCAACGCACCCCGTCACTCGCCGCTGGGCAATTGATCTCGGTGTCGCCGAAGAGCATGTCGATGAGGTCTGTCGACGAACAGAGGCAGCCCTGGCCGGTACTCTGACCGATGATCGCGGACGGTGGATCTTGCAGGGGGAAGGGTGGTCAGAGTTGGCAGTAAGCGGGGTGATTGATGGTCGAATCGAATCAATCGTGATCGACCGGGTTCGTGTTGATGACGAGGACACGCACTGGATCATCGATTACAAGACCAGTACACATGAAGGAGGCGACCTTCACGGATTTCTGCAACAGGAATCCGAGCGATACCGACCACAACTGCGAAAGTACGCATCATTGTATGCTGCGCTTACCAGCAAGCATATTCGGACCGCGCTTTATTTTCCGTTGCTGCAGGAGTTTTTCGAGATCACGATTTAGTTGACGATGCTATGCAGGGCATGCGGTTGCTGCGCTGCTGAAATTTGAACTGCCGTCGCTAGAGGGTGCCTTCGAATCGGAACGGCCTGAATCCGCGTTGGTCTGCACTTCCCAGGAACTGCAATTGTTGTGTAATTGATGGCGGTGCACCGGGCCGGGCAGCCACTTCGCCAAGCAGCAGGTAATTTCGATTCGGTGATAGCGTCAGTGTGCCGGAGATATCAAGATCACCGGACAAGTCGTCCACGATAGCCACGACGTTGCCATTCTCAGTCCGGAAATCCGCTTTATAGTCGCCAAGACGAGTCGCGGACAGGTCTGGCAGGAACAAGTTAGCGATAGTGATGGTACCGTCAATATCGACTGGCATACCGTCGCGCATGACCAGCGATGCGAAACTCAAAGTGACATCCCCGCTGATTCGATTTTGCTGAAGGGCCGGGTGTACCAGGTCTAAGGGTAAACGGCCATTTATGTTTGACAGGGACAGACTTCGATCAAGGGATGCAGCAACGTCTGCCGACAACAAACCGGACGCGGGTCGACCTGAAGTAGCAAATTCCAGCTTGCCGGCAAATATGGACCCGGGCTTCAGTTTCCAGGAGATGTCCTGCACGTAGGCGCCGGCGGCCAGGCCTTCAACGGCGGAGCCATTCCAGATGGATCCGGAGATGCCGGTCAGTTGTATGTCCGGAGGTGCGAACCAACGGTAGGCAACCCGTGCCGGAAAGCTGAAGAGCAGGACGCCAAAAAATACAATCAGGCCGACGGCAATAAAGCGCTTCATAGCTGTTCTGCCAGGCCCTGGTCTTGCAATGCTTCAGCGTTCCAGCGTGACGCTGGAATTGACACGGCCGGGTGTCGTCCCCGAAGCGATGGTAAAGCTGCCGGTTTCAACCTTTAAACCATACTGCCGATGCAGGTCTCCGAGCCACAAAATCAGATCGTCAAATGCAGCACTCTCGAATTCCACACGAATCCCGTTGCCACCCGGCGTCGGCAGGCTGCGTTGCAACGAGTTGTAAAGTCCTCTTTGCCTCAAGCTGTTGTCGACAATGACGACAAGTGACTGGCTTTGATCGGCTGTAACCGCCACATCGCCCGCTGTGGCCTGAACCTGGCCACGCATCGGTCGCAGCGAGGCCAGTGAGCGCTGCCACGTTGCGACTTTTTCGGCCGCTTCCCGTTGATTGGTGTCGAGCGGCATCCAGACGCCAACCCACCCGATTGCAAGGACAATAAATACGGCTGCAACCAGGACGAAAACGCGCTCGCGTGACTCCAGGGATGTGAACCAGTCTTTCATGAGCCCACCACCTGGATCTGAATGCGGCTGCTGACCTTGTCGCCATCCTGATCCGTTGACTGAATAGCGGCGCGAAACTGCCCGCTTTGCGCGATAGCGCGCTGAATGCCATCGAGGGTCGCGACATCCGGTGCCGATATTCGAATATCCACGATACCCGCGCGGAAACTGATCGCCTGGATTCGTGCGGCCTGGTTCTGTTCGATCGCCTGGCTCAACTGCTCCATGGTCTGCAGGAACAAAGGCGGCGCATCGACAGTGCCGATGCGTCGCCGAAGAGATTCTACGACAGCGACCGGATTATCGGTCTCCGGCGCCCCGGGCAGCATTTGTTGGTATTCCGCGTTGAAAATCCGCTGTAGCTCGACTTCCTGTTTCGATAAAAGGTAGAAATCGGCGGCCTTTGTACCGATCCCGACCAGTCCGAACGCGATCAGGAGGGCTGCCGCATATTTCCACGGTCGGAATAGTCCCGAATACTCTTTCTTGATTGCGTAATCGTTTTGCAGAAGGTTGACGCCGACGCCGGTTCCCACAGTGACTGCAAGCCTTGGCATTGCGCCATCAGGCAGCAACTTGACGTCGACGCTGTCCAATTCGTGACGCATTGCGATCCAGTCGTGCTGATACCGTTCGTCATCGCCGGGTTCGCAATAAACAAGCACATGTCGGGGCGCGCCGCTGCCAGGTGCGTCATCATCCTCTTCAGTGTCGATGCCATCGTCCAATGCACCAATCGCCGCCAAAGCATCACCAGGGCTGACATCCTGCATGACCATTTCAATATCGGCGCCATCGTTGATGAATATGTATCCGTCAGCGAGCAGCATGCTGATTGTGCCTGGAATGCGCGCAAGGCCGTAACTATCCGCAATGATTGATTTGGCCTCTATGCCGGCTGCGCGTAAATTCTCAAGCCATTCATCCATGAGACGGCGACTAACGATACTGACGGGTGTCCTTCCGCTGGATCGTTTGGTGCCAGCCGCAAAATGCAGCGTTTCAACATCCTCGGCAAGGTATTCCTCGAGGGCATACGGAAGCGCTGCGTTTAATTTGCTTCCTTTTACCGGGATATCGACGCTGGTCGTCAATACTTCAGCGCTGGGCACGAGCACGATAACGTCTCGATCGCCAATATCATTCCGCGCCTCGTCCAATGTCCCGGCGCCCGGCAGGCTGCGCCGCGCGCCAGTGGAATCGACAGCGATCCATTGCGTCAGCTCGTTCGGGTTCTCCCCGAGGCGTATGACCAGGTGTTCTGACATATCAGGTGGTTCCAAGACTCCGCAGCACAGGAGTTACATTCCCTTGTGGGCCACGTTGTAAAACGGTGTATAGGGTGATTCGCACGGTATCAATCCGCACGACGACCTTCAAACGAAAATATTGTGTCGATTCGTCCAGACTGTTTAACACATCCGGGGTCACAAGTGACGCGAATGATGTCTCGATGCTGGCGAATCCGCCGGATTCGCGCTCGCCGATCAGGCCCTCGACGTCCGCGGCCGTCATATTCTCGCCCAGTGACATCAGGACCGCGGGTGTCGCTGTATTTGCATTGATTGTCGTTCTTCCCGGCAGGGCGGCGATATGCGGCTCAAGTACCTTGAACGTTGCCCTGTCCATGCCATCGATCGCTGCCAGCTCGCTGACCGCAGAAATGGTCTGATTGGCCGTGCGATACGGCGGGATCCTCCCTGTGTAGATTGCATCCTCCGCGCCGTCAGGAAACGACGCGTCCCGGTCGCCATCGATCCAGTCGGCGGTAATGCCTGCGTATCGTGGATCCAGCCCAAGTACATTTAGCAGGCGCCGGAATTGTTCGAGCGATTCCTGTTCGATCTGACCGTTATTGTCGATCAGGTTGTTCACGTTGAATCGTCCCTGGAGATCTTCAATGGTGCCAAATACTTCCCCGTTGTCGATCGGTAGCGGGGGAAGCTGGGATGCCCACAATTCTCCCAGGTGATCTGTCTGGCT
This sequence comes from Woeseiaceae bacterium, assembly GCA_024640345.1. Lineage (GTDB taxonomy): Bacteria > Pseudomonadota > Gammaproteobacteria > Steroidobacterales > Woeseiaceae > SZUA-117. The sequence goes on along the minus strand of JAHEFD010000049.1, from coordinate 14,046 downwards.
GTCTTCCAGGTCCTGATGCAGGATATTGGTAATCCAGCTTTCTGCCCCCAACGCGACCTGTACGGCCTGGTCCCTGTTGAGCAACATCATCGTCCGGCGCACGTCCAGCGCATTATCCCAGGCAAGGTTTGCGGCAACCATTGCTGCCAGGGCGGAAATCAGCATTGCGGTTATCAGGGCGACACCACGATTTTGAAAAAAATTCGTCACGGTGCGACCTCGACGAGTCGGGTTATTTCACCTTCATTGACCAGGCGCAGGATAATTTCTACGGCGCGAGGACGCAATCGCAGGCCGCCCGGACCGTCCTGGTTTAACGGTGGCCACTGCTCGATGTATTCGCCATTTGCCTGGGAGAACCGGAATCGTATGCTTTCCACCCCGTCAAGCAGCACCACGGATACCGGTTCATTGCTAAGTGTCCGGTCCAGTACTGTCCAGTGGTAGCGGACGAGTTCGTCTTCTTCAATTCGATAGGCCACGCGTTGCAAAGTACTTCTCGGCAGGGTCATCGGATTGTTCCAGCCGTTTCGGGTCAACTCAATGGCAAAGCCGGACTGGAAGCCGGTACTCAGGGCAGGGCTGAAATTCTCGCCCAATTCGTCGCGAACCGGTCGCGGTGCCAGCTGCTGCAGATCATCGGACAACATACGTACGGTTCTTTGGAGTGCCTGCAATCGATCCATTCGATCGCCGAGTATTTCCGCACTTAACAAGGTCTGGCTGAGCGTACCGTAGGCCAGGGCCGACAGTATGGCGAAAATAGCCATCGCAACCAGCACCTCAATCAGAGTAAAGGCAGCCTGAGATCCCCGCCTTGTCACTGAGATTCTCCGATAGCTTGCCCGGCTTGCTGCCAAATCCGGTTGCTCTCACCAGGGATTGATGGCTCGCCGATGAAGCCGGTAACGCTTCGTATTTTGTCCTGGGAACCGGCAATCGAAACGTCGACATCAACGCGAAAAAGACCTGGTACGCCGGTCTCGGAAATCCTCGAAGTCCAGGCCCATTCGATTCCCGCGTACTTCACATCGCCATTGGATTCACTTACGTCCGGCTCGACATTCGCAAGACGAAGTTCGGTTATCTTGTTTTGCCCAATCCAGCTGGCATACGTTCGCTCACGCATTGCAATCCCGGCATCTACCATCTGTGAGACGGCCGCGAGTACGGCAACTAACGCGAGCACAGCCACCACCATGGCGACCATGACCTCGATCAACGTGAATCCGCCGGAATGCTTACGATGGGTTCTGATCATCGTTTCCAATCTTCATCTCCCCTGACGGCGACATCGTTAGGACGATTTCTGCCCGATCCGAGATTCTGATCAGTCGGAGTTCAAAGGGGGTCACATCACCACTCGACAGAACCAGTACATGTGGCAGGTAGTCATCCGTAAGGTCTCGATTCGGCTTGTCTTCATCTGTTTCTGTTTCTTTCGCTTCCTCCTGCAGCAGGACGCGATGTTCTTCGAGATAAAGTTCGAATTCGACGCCAGGGTCAAGTTGCCTCTCGCGCATGACTTCATCGTCAGCCACCTCGAACCATTGATTCAATATTGGGTCGTGTTCCACCCACCGGTAGCCGGCAATCATAAACTCGAGCCCGAAGTCCCGGCCTTGCAGGAGGGCATCGTCATTGACGACTTCGATGAGCGAGGAAATTCTTCGGGCGTCGCGTTCGAGATTACGATCGTCGCCGCCAAGAAGACCGAATGACATAAGCGTGATTGCGCTGATAATACCAACGATGATCAGTACGACCAGGATTTCGATGAGCGTGAAACCGTTTACGCCCCTGGTCGTCCTGCTCCTGAGACGCCTGGCGGGAAGCAATAATTTCGATTCCTTCGGGACCGGGCATGTCCGAAGGACCTGTGGCTTTGCTGCGCGAACTGACATCTACTGGATCATCCCGATACTGGCGTCGTAATCTGATTGCCGGGAAATATCATTCAGGAATGCCGTAGTCGAGCTTCCCCATTTCCTGAATGTTCGTCGATTGACCGTTAGAGATTCCAGTTGCCAATATCCGCATCCAGGCCCTCGCCGCCGGGGCGCCCGTCGCGGCCAAAGGTGTATATGTCGATTTCTCCGTTCTGGCCCGGGCTCATGTACTCATACTCATTGCCCCACGGGTCCTTCGGCATACGGTCGAGATATCCACCGGCTTTCCAGTTTCGGATATTCGGATCGGCAGGCTTCGTTACCAGCGCTTCCAATCCCTGTTCGCTGGACGGATAAGCGAAATTATCAAGGCGATAAAATTTGAGGGCATTCTCGATGCCGCGCAAATCCTGCTGTACGCGGCTGATCTGAGCATCGTCGATGCGGCCGATGACATTAGGCGCAACAATTGCCGCAAGTATCCCGAGAATAATTACAACGACCATTATCTCGATCAATGTGAAACCGCCCTGGCTTCGTTTGATATTCCTGACCACTGGTTATGCTCCATTCGTTTGTTCGTAGCGATGTCGCGAAAACGCTTGTGGGACAACGCGTTGACACTCAATCTGATTAAACGTCAGTATAGCAAACATGGGGTTAACCAATCGTCGTCAATCCAACCTTTCCGGTCGGCTGAATCGTCTCGCGTACTGGCAGATCGCGCTCGCACTGATCCTGGTATCCGTGGTCATCGCGGCATTTGGAGAGGCCGGGCGCGAGGCCCTCAAGTACGATCGGCTGGCGATTCTGGATGGAGAGTACTGGAGGCTTATTACCGGCCATTTTGCCCATCTCAGCAACAGCCACCTGTTGCTGAATCTTGCCGGACTCGTTCTCTCGTGGCTGCTGGTCGGCCGTAATTATTCCAGTTCCGAGTGGCTTGTCGTCCTGTTGCTATCGATAGTCGCCATTTCGTCGGGATTCTGGTTCCTGGAAGAGAATTTGCTTTGGTACGTTGGTTTATCAGGTGTCCTGCATGGATTGATGATCGCCGGTGCAATCCAGGGCCTGAAAAGCCTGCCGGCCGAATCGTCTGTCATTTGCCTGCTGGTCGTTGGCAAGCTGGTCTATGAGCAGTTCGTCGGGCCACTTCCCGGGTCCGAGTCGGTTTCCGGTGGCGCCGTAGTCGTTGATGCACATCTTTACGGGGCAGTGGGGGGCGCGGTTGCTGCCGGGATCTTTTGGCATAGAGCCAGGGCATCGACCGCTATATAATCCCGGCGCTTCCGGTCAAATTAGTTGGAGAGTTACTTTGAGTTGTGCATTCGTGTTTCCCGGCCAGGGATCTCAGTCCGTTGGTATGCAGGCAGACCTGGCGACCAAATATCCCGAAGTCAGGGATGCCTACGCCGAAGCAGGAGATGTCCTCGGTTTCGACATCCAGGCACTGGTGCAAAATGGCCCGGCCGAGCATCTGAACGCGACCGTGAACACTCAACCGGCCATGCTGGTCGCCGGTGTGGCGGCGTGGCGTGCCTGGAAAAGCGAGGGTGGGCAATCGCCGGAGATGATGGCCGGACACAGCCTGGGTGAATACACGGCCCTCGTCTGTGCCGGAGCACTCGAATTCGCTGATGCGCTTCGGCTGGTTCGACGAAGGGCGGAACTCATGCAGGACGCCGTGCCTGCCGGTGAAGGTGCCATGGCGGCTGTGCTTGGCCTGGACGACGAGGCGATCATCGAGGTGTGCAGGCAGGTGTCCGGAAAAGGTGCCGGCGTCGCCGAAGCGGTGAACTTTAATTCGCCAGGCCAGGTCGTGGTGGCGGGGCAGCGTGAGGCGATTGAGCAAACGCTTGAAGTTGCCAAAAAGGCCGGTGCTAAACGCGCCATTATGTTGCCTGTCAGTGTGCCATCGCACTCATCACTGATGCTTCCCGCGGGCAAGTTACTCGCCGAGTCCCTTGCCGACACCACGTTTCTCGAGGCGAAGATCCCGGTTATCGGTGCCGCCGATGCCAAACCATATGGTAACGATGAAGACATCAGGCAGCGCCTCGGCAGCCAGATATACAGTCCTGTTCGCTGGGTCGACGTAATAAATTACTTTACGAACCAGGGAGCCGACAGGATCGTGGAATGCGGGCCGGGTAAGGTATTGACGGGCCTGATCCGCCGTATCGATCGAAGTATTGCGGCGTCTTGTATAGACTCGCCTGACCTGTTGTCCGAGTTGCTTGGCGAAATCTCGATGAACGGAGCGAATGAATGAGCGGACCATTTTCAAACGACATGCTGGATGGGCAGATAGCCCTGGTTACCGGTGCGTCACGTGGCATCGGGGCGGCGATTGCCCGTGCGCTCGCCGATGCAGGGGCTAGGGTTATCGGCACCGCAACCAGTGAGGCCGGTGCTAAAGGCATTACCTCCGCATTAGGCGATAAAGGTCGCGGAATCGTGCTGGATATTGCCAGCGACGATTCCGTTCAATCTGCGATCAAGGGTATCCAGGACACCGAAGGCGCCCCGACAATTGTTGTCAATAATGCGGGGATTACGCGTGACAATCTGTTGATGCGCATGAAATCAGAGGAATGGGACGACGTACTGTCGACAAACCTGTCGGGTGCGTTTCGAATCAGCAAAGCCGTGCTGCGCGGAATGATGAAGGCGAAACACGGTCGCATCATAAATATTGCTTCTGTGATTGGAGTAACAGGCAATGCCGGGCAGGCCAATTATGCCGCCGCGAAAGCGGGCCTGATTGGTTTTTCGAAGTCCCTGGCCATGGAAATCGGGTCACGCAATATAACGGTCAATGTGGTGGCGCCCGGGTTTATCGACACTGATATGACTCGAGTTCTGCCAGAAGCACAGCGAGACGCGCTGCTCGGTCAGATACCGCTCGGGCGACTCGGTGAAGCACAGGATATTGCAGCTGCTGTCGTATTTCTGGCCTCTGATGCCGGCGCGTATATCACGGGTGAAACCCTGCATGTCAATGGCGGCATGCTAATGGACTAAGCAGTGGTATTTCGCGCTAGATTGCGAATTCGGATTCACATACAATACCGTCCCACGGCAAGGTCTGGCTTGATATATCAATAACTTACGCGCATCGTGCGTTAATTGAACGAGCGATTCTGACGCTTATGGGTACAATTTGCGGTGATGAGAGACACCGCTTCGCGCCGGTCGCATGGCTCCGGACAGATTTTAAGAGTCTCTTCTTAAGGAGAAGTGATAACAATGAGCAGTATTGAAGAACAGGTTAAGGGCATCGTCGCCGAGCAACTGGGCGTAAAAGAAGATGAAGTTACCAACGATGCCTCTTTCGTGGATGATCTGGGCGCCGACTCATTAGATACCGTCGAGCTGGTAATGGCATTGGAAGAGGAATTCGAGACCGAAATTCCTGATGAAGAAGCCGAAAAAATAACGACGGTCCAGCAAGCGATCGACTTTATCAACGCTCGCAAGAGCGAATCATAAGCTGGGCAAGCGCGATGGGTAGCCATCGCGCTTTCGTCAGCCTGCAAAACTTTGCGATTGGCAGTTCTGCCACACGATCACCAATTCTATCGCGGGTAAATCCTTGAACAAGCGACGTGTCGTAGTTACCGGTATGGGAATACTGTCCCCTGTAGGGAACAGTATCAGCAGTGCCTGGAACAGTGTCTGCGAAGGCAGATCAGGTATCCGGAAACTCGAGGATTTCGATGTCAGCGGGTTTGCAACGCAAATAGCCGGTACGATCACTGATTTCGATGTTGCCGATTACATGTCGGTACGGGATGCAAGGCGCATGGATATTTTCATGCACTATGGCATCGCATCATGCGTTGACGCCCTGAAGGATTCAGGTCTGGAAGTCACGGAGAAAAACGGCCATCGCGTCGGTGTTGCGATGGGCGCGGGAATTGGCGGCCTGGCAACGATCGAGGACAATCACCACAAGTTCCTGGCAGGCGGTGCACGCAAAGTGTCACCGTTTTTTATTCCCGGCAGCATTATTAATATGACCTCGGGCAATGTCAGCATAATGTATGGAATGACCGGGCCCAATCTGTCAATCGTAACGGCCTGCGCTACGTCAACGCACAGTATTGGCATTGCAGCACGAAGCGTCATGCATGGCGATGCTGATGTCATGCTGGCCGGCGGGTCAGAATATGCGACAACGCCACTCGCGATGGGCGGGTTTTGTTCCGCTCGGGCAATGTCGACCAGGAACGACGATCCACAGGCGGCGAGTCGGCCGTTCGACAGGGACCGCGATGGCTTTGTGTTGAGTAACGGTGCGGGATGTCTCGTGCTCGAAGAGCTTGAGCATGCCAGGTCACGTGGTGCGAAAATCTACGCCGAACTGATTGGATTTGGTATGAGCGGAGATGCCCACCACATCACCTCGCCACCGGAAGACGGCGAGGGTGCCCGCAAATGCATGACGGCAGCCATCAATGATGCCGGTCTCGATCCCTCGGACATCGATTATCTGAACGCTCACGGCACGTCAACGCCAGTGGGTGACAAGGGTGAAACAGCGGCAATCAAGCGCGCATTTGGTGATTCCGCCAGTACCCTCGCGGTCAGTTCTACGAAGTCGTGCACTGGGCATCTGTTGGGTGCCGCTGGTGTTGTCGAAGCAATATTCTCGATTCTTGCCATTCGCGACTCGGTCTTGCCGCCGACAATAAACCTGGAAAACCCGGACGAGGCCTGTGACCTCGACTACGTGCCAAACACGGCTCGCGAAGCCAAGGTGAAGACGGCGATATCGAATTCGTTTGGCTTTGGCGGCACGAACGCCAGCCTGGTATTCACGGCATTCGACTGATTTCAGATCACTGCCATATACTTGGCGGATGAGCCGTATTCTCAAGCTGATTCTCACCATTACTGTCGCAGCGGGCATTGCGCTGCTGATTCTCGTAGTGCAATTCAATCGGTTTCTGGATGCCCCGATTGCGTTGCCGGAAGCGACTTTACAGTACGAGATTCGTCCAGGTGCGGCTTTTCGACAGGTCAGCGATGATCTTGCATCGCAGGGAATTATCGACAGCCCGACGTTTTTTCGGCTCTACGCCCGGCTGACGGACAAGGCTGGCAGCATCCAGGCTGGCGAATACCGGATATCGGATGAGGTAACTCCCCGTCAGCTGCTGGATATGTTCGTTAAGGGTGAAGTCCAGCTTTATTCTTTCACGATAGTTGAGGGCTGGACCTTTCGTGAGCTCTTGCAGGCGCTCGCTAATAATCCCGTTGTGGAAGCAACGATCGTATTCGAGGACTGGCCCGCTGTGCTGGAGAACTTCGGTGCCGAGGCATCTCATCCAGAGGGGCTTTTTCTGCCCGAGACATACCGGTTTCCGAAAGGCACGCGCGATGTCGAGGTACTCAGGCAGGCTTTTGAATTAATGAACGAGACGCTGGACGAGGAGTGGCAGAGCCGTGATGAAAATTTGCCAATATCCAGTCCTTACGAGGCGCTGATACTGGCGTCCATAATTGAAAAAGAGACGGCACTGGCTTCCGAGCGACCGAGAATTTCCGGTGTGTTTATTCGCCGATTGCAACAACGAATGCGCCTGCAAACTGATCCGACGGTTATTTACGGAATTGGCGTAGACTTCAACGGCAATCTGACGCGACGGGACTTGCGTACAGATTCACCTTATAACACCTATACGCGTGGCGGCTTACCGCCAACGCCGATTGCCCTGCCGGGGCGGGCGGCGATTCACGCTGCGCTTCACCCGGCAGCCGGTACGGAAGTCTTCTTCGTTGCGACAGGTCTCGGCGATGGCAGCCACAAGTTTTCAGATACGAAGGCGGAGCATGACGCGGCGGTGCAGGAGTTCCTGGCGCGCCAGCGCGCCGCCAGGAATCGGCAATAAGGGCAGGTATGGAGCGAGGCAAGTTCATAACCGTTGAAGGCATTGAGGGCACAGGGAAATCGACGAATATCGAGTTTCTGACGTCACTGATTGCAGCACAGGGCTACGAGGTGCATTGCACCCGCGAGCCCGGTGGAACACCCATGGCTGAGAAGATTCGGGCGCTGTTGCTCGAACACGGGCACGAGCCGCTTCCGGAAATTGCCGAGTTGTTGCTCTTTTTCGCTTCCCGTTCACTGCATTTGCAAAATGCGATTGTTCCGGCACTCGAGGCTGGAAAGTGGGTGATATGCGATCGTTTTACTGACGCGAGCCGAGCGTACCAGGGAAGCGGTCGGGGCCTCGATCTCGATCGCATTGAGCGACTGGCCGAATGGGTCCAGGATGGCCTTGAGCCGGACCTGACGCTGCTGCTCGACGCGCCGGCCGAAGTGGGGATGCAGCGCGCCGCTGACCGCGGTGAAGCCGACAGGATGGACAGCGAGGAACTGGCCTTCTACCAGCGGGTACGGGCGGGCTACCTCACGCTTGCAGCCATGCACCCGGAGCGATTTGTCGTCGTGGATGCCAGCCAGCCACTGGACCGTGTTCAGGGATCGATTGCTGAAAAAATGGCCCGATTTTTTAGTAATAAATAACTTTATTTATGCAACGTAACCTTATGAATTAAAATGGATATTCCTTGGCTACAATCAATCGTCCAGTCCTGGCAGTCGAGCCTGGCCCAGGGACGACCGCCACACGCGCTTATGATTGCCGGCGCCGCCGGAACGGGCAAACGATCGGCGGCGGCGTGGCTTGCCAGGCAACACCTGGGAATGGCCATGAGCGACCTGCTGCCGCAATTCCCGCTCAATATTCCCGAACATGCTGATCTGCGCTGGATAACGACGCCGGAGGAAAAGCACGCCATTGGCATCGATCAAATCAGGACCCTGGTGGCGGATTTGAGCCTCACAAGTTATGAGGGGCGTGGCAAGGTCGCCGTTATCGAGCCTGCTGATGCAATGACCCCCAACGCGGCGAACAGCCTGCTGAAGACACTGGAGGAGCCGCCGGGCAATACATTGCTGATCCTGGTTACTGACCGTCTTGGCAGGCTGCCAGCGACCATATATAGCCGATGTCAGCGCCTGACGGTAAGGGTGCCGACCGAAGTTGAGGGGCTGGCCTGGCTGCAGGACATCCAGCCTGGTGTCGCCTGGGCCAAAGTGCTGAGAGACGCTGGATTTGCGCCGCTGGCGGCATTGAGGGACCAGGAGCGGATTGACGAGACGGATGCCATGTCCAACGATTTCGCGGCAATTGCCGACGGAAGGGCCGCTCCACTCGTCGTTGCCGCGAAATGGGCCAAGTATGAGCCCGAGTTTGTGCTGGGCTGGCTCAGCCGGCAGGTCCAGTCCTGCATCACCAGGGTCACCGGTGGCGAATCTGCCGGTGTTTCGGCGGTCCTTGGCGATTCTGTGCTGGGGCGCATAGACAGGCGAAATTTGTTCTGCTATCTAGACATAATCAACAGGTTGCGAGGCCAGGCAGCGGGCTCTTTCAACGTTCAGCTGACTTTTGAGTGCCTGCTGATCGACTGGTCGAATGGACTGCAGACGGTTATGGGAACTGAGTAGCAATAATGAGCAAACCCGGACTTTTAACACTGACAATCAAGGACAAAAGCGCGCTTTACCTCGCGTATATGCCGTATGTGATCAACGGCGGATTGTTTATCCCCACGAACAGCTCATATCGCCTGGGTGACGAGGTTTTTATGTTGTTGAACCTGATGGGCGAGGAGGAGAAGATCCCGGTTGCCGGAACGGTGATATGGATGACTCCCCAGGGGGCACAGGGCAAACGAACGGCCGGAATAGGTGTTCAGTTCAGTGACCAGGACCAGGGCAACACGCAGAAGAAGATTGAAAATTACCTGGCGGGGGCACTCGGCGGAGACAAACCCACGCACACCATGTAAACCGGGTAAGGTCGGTCGCAAGGACGGGTATCGCACTTAAGATCAATTCTCACCGGCCAATACGGCCTTTTTCGGAATCTCAGGAGAATTGGGCGGAGACAAACCCACGCACACCCTGTAAACCGGGCAAGGTCGGTCGCAAGGTCGGGTATCGCACTTAAGATCAATTCTCACCGGCCAATACGGCCTTTTTCGGAATCTCAGGAGAATTGGGCCGCCTACATCGAATTAATTCCGCCTTTCAGCACGTAAGCCTGGTAACCACGCTCGCTCAGGATATAGGCACCGGCCGAGCTGCGTCGGCCAGTATCACAGCAAACGACATACCGCTTGCTCCTGTCCAGCGTATTGATCTTGAGACGAATAAAGTAAAGGGGAATGTTGATCGCCCCATCCTTGTGGTGGTTTTCAAATTCGCTTGGCAGGCGAACATCCAGCCACTGGCCGCCGCTTTTCACAATTTCGTCCGCCTCACTGGTGGATACCCAGTCGAGCATCGGTTCGTTCAGCAGTCTTTTGAAATCTTCCTTGCCCAGCCGCATTACGGAGCCGTCGGTTGTCATCGTGACCGTTGCGTTTCTCTTGGCGTCAGAGATCAGGGCTTCCTCGCCAAAGGTATCGCCAACGGCCAGTTCAGCCAGCTTGATACCTTCTTTGTTCAATGGCGTTTCGCGGGTGACGAGGCTCTTGCCGCGCGTTAGTACATAAAAATAATCACCCTCCGAACCTTGCTTGAGGACGACATCGCCTGTCTTGTAGTTGATCTGCTGCATACGCATGAAGATCGCCTGGATGTTGGCCGGCGGGATCTTGTGGAACGCCTTTGCCTGCAGGAGCATGGTCATCCAGTCGTCCCCGCCGACACTCTCGCCCTTGCCTTGCAATTCCGAGACTTCGTAGGAACCGGTCTGGTCCCAGGTAAGCATCACATCGAGTAAATCGCTGTCGATTGAAATGTACTGCACGCGATCGTGCGCGCGCGCCGTTACCTGGCGGGGAAAAAGAGGGGATACCGGGTTGCGGGCGCTGTCAGTCCCACCTTCGATCACTTCCGAGAGCTTACCGTGGTCCAGGAGTTCGAGTGCGCCAGAGACGACGTAAACTGTCCGCTTTTCGGTGTCGCCTTCCTTGAATAGCAATTGTTGCGGCGATAGCTCGCGGATCTGCACCTTCTTGGCAAGGGCAGCCAGATTGTCCCGCTTCAATCCATCCAAAGGAGAGAATTGCTTGAGCAGATCGACGTTTAGCTGCTCACCTGTCATTGTTCATCCTGTAATCGCTCAAATGAGCGCCCTCACACTCGAATGTTATCCGTCGTGAACGCGCATAAGCCCTTATTCTAACTTCAATTTGTTGGTTTCCGATACCGCCGGGATGCGCTATCGTGAAGCGGCGCACAGTTTACCAAGTTCAGGCGGTCCTCACAGGGATTGTTCAGCTGGTCCACGCAAAGCGTCCCAGCCGCTGCTCGGCTCGAAATTCGGGCCCGAATTCGACGACAAGCGCTCCAGCGTTTGCACGATGTCATCGACCCCTCTGTCGCGGGCATATTGCAAGGGACCGCCACGAAACGGGGCGAATCCGGTGCCAAATATCACGCCGGCATCGAGGAGGTCGGCATCCGCAACGACGCCCTCGCTGAGGCAAGCGACGGCCTCGTTGACCATCGGCAATATAAGCCGGTCGCCGATGTCCTCAGGAGTGTCCGCACTGCCATCGTCGGTCTTCACGGCCTTACCATCCTGCCACCGGTAGAAACCCTGGCCGGATTTTCGTCCGAGCTTTCCGCCTTCGACCATTTTCGCCAGCGATGCGGGCACGTCACGAGAAAAAGCGGCACCCAGAACCCGGGAGACATGCATCGCCACATCGAGCCCAACGCTGTCGATAAGTTCGATCGGGCCCATTGGCATACCAAATTCCTCGGCGGCCCTGTCGATCGCGCGAAGTGATACGCCGGATTCAGCAAGCTGCATCGCCACGGCCATATACGGGGCCAACACCCGATTCACTACAAAGCCAGGCGAACTTTTACACTCAAGTGGAAACTTTCCGATATTTTTGACGAAACCGAATCCTGCATCGAGTGCATCCGACTCGGTATCATCGCAGCGAATCACCTCGACCAGCGGGAGTTGGGCTACGGGGTTAAAGAAGTGCAGCCCGATAAAGCGCTTCGGATGATCCAGGACCGTGCGCAGCTCCTCAAGACGGATACTCGAAGTGTTTGTCGCAAGAATGGCGCCGGGTTTCATCGATTTTTGCAGCGTCTTGTAAAGCGATTGTTTCGCGTCGCGGTCCTCGAAAATCGCTTCGATTACCAGATCGGCATTTGCGACGCCATCGCCCGCGACATCCGCAACCAGCCTGTCCGTCACCGCCGCACGTTCATTGGCATCACGAACTTTCTTGCTGAATAATTTTGCCGCACGCTGCAATGCCGGTTCGATGTACTCGATGGCACGGTCCTGCAATGTCACCTGCAAACCACGTAGCGCACACCAGGCGGCGATATCGCCCCCCATAACGCCGGCGCCAACGACGTGAACTCGCTCAATTCTGGATTTCGGTTTGCCGCCTTGCGCCTTCAGGCGATTCTGCAAAAAGAAAACCCGAACCAGGTTCCGGGATGTGCTTCCGACCATCAGGTCCGCAAATGAACGGGCTTCCGCCTCGTAGGCGAACTCTCCCCTGGCGCCGTAACGCACCCAAAGGTCGATCATGGCGTAAGGCGAGGGGTAGTGATCACGTCGTGCTTTACTGGCCACCTGGGATCGCAATGTACGCGCGACGAGCGGCCGCACGAACGGCAGATTCAGGCACTTGTCGAGGAAGGATGCCGACGCTTTCGGTTTGCCTGAGGAGATAAGTTCTTTTGCGGCCTGCTTCCAGTTATCCGGGGTGGCGATGCGATCGATAAACCCCTGGTGCAGTGCCTTGTCGATCCTGATGGGTTTTCCGGTCAGCATGAGCTGCATTGCGTTTCGTACGCCGGTCATCCGGACCGAACGAACTGTGCCGCCAAAGCCCGGGTGCAAGCCGAGCTGGACTTCGGGGAACCCAATGATGGGTTTGTCGTTGTCCAGCGCCAGGCGGTAGGTACAGGCGAGGGCAAGCTCCAATCCGCCTCCGAGGCAAAATCCGCTAATTGCCGCAATAGTCGGGCAGCGCAGAGCTTCCAGGCGATCAAGCAGACTTTGACCCAGCCGGATGAGCTCGAATCCCTGGTCGGAAGAATCAATGACCGTGAATTCATTGATGTCGGCTCCCATGACAAAGCCGTTGGTTTTGCCGGAATAAATGACCACGCCACGGGGAGGATCAGCTTCGAGAATGCTGAGTATGCTGTCAAATTCCAGGAGCACATCCCGGGACAGCACATTGGCGCTGCCGTCTGCCTTGTCCAGGCATACCCAGCTAATTCCATTGGCGTCCGATTCCTGGCGCCAGTGTTTGAGATTGTCTTGTGTTGATTTGGTCATTTTATTGGTCGACTTCGAAGTCGCATATCAATGGTAAATGGTCGGAGTGCCGAACTTGCGGGATTTCGAAATGCGTTACGCGAATGCCATCCTGGTAAAGGATGAAATCGAGTTCCTTGCGAGGTGATCGGCTCGGATACGATGGCAGGCTTTCGGTATTGGCGCTCTTCAGTCCTGCAGCACGCATAAAGAGATAGATCTCGTTTTCGCCCCAAAACGTGTTGAAGTCACCGGCGACAATGACCGGTTTTTTTGTTTTTTCGATAAGGTCATACAACCGTCGCAGTTGCAGATGGCGATGCCTGTACTTCAGGGAAAGATGGACGAGGAAGACGGCAAAGTTATCCATCTCCAGTTCAATGATCAAACGCTTGATGCCGGTATCGAAATAGTGAAATGTCTCGCCGTGGACTCGATGTGCTGCCAGGAAGGCATTACCCTGTTTGCGAATGATCGGCAGCAAATGATTGATGGACTTTGCGCCGTACTTGGTTTCATAGGACGAATTCATCCCGAGTTCGGCGGCAATCGTCTCTGCCTGGTTCACCTTTCGACTGCGAATCGAGCCGGAATCGACTTCTATCAGGCCAACAATGTCAGGGTCAGTGGACTTGATAAATTTGCAGATATCCGGAAGAACATTCTGATTTCCGAGGATATACCCGGCGCCCGGCAGCGGCATATGCATCGACGCGCCAGCGCCGACGCCATAACGGATGTTGTACAAGAGTAGTCTCATGATCGGGGGCTAAGATACACTAGTGGACCTCAGGATGGCAGACGGAGAAACCAGTGTCTGAAACGAACCCGAT
>JAHEFD010000133.1 GCA_024640345.1 Woeseiaceae bacterium | reverse complement strand
GCCATTTTCCTTTCCTCCGGGACTCACTGGTACCGATTACGGGAATACAATATTACATTTATTTAAATTAGTAAAGACTAATTTATAGACATCTAATTTATATTGGCCTATATTGGTCAGGATCAGTCACCTCGCCAGGAAGCGGACATGCCACGCAAACGAAAGAACCTGTTCGACCAGGAAAGTATGGAGCAAATGCAGGTGTACGCATCGGATGCCGCCGGACTGATGAACGCACTCGGCAACGAGTCGCGGCTGATGATTCTTTGTACGCTGGCTGCGGGCGAGCGTTCGGTTGGCGACCTCAACGAGGTCGTGCCGCTAAGCCAGTCGGCACTTTCACAACAGCTGGCGAGGCTTCGGCAGCAGGGACTGGTCAGGACTCGACGCGAGTCTCAAACAATTTTCTATTCACTGAGTCCTGGCCCTGCGGACCGGGTGATTCAACTGCTACACGAAATATACTGCGGAAATGCAGGAACAGACGAAGGATGTAACTGATGAGTTTTGGATTTGGAAAACAGGTCGATCTCGATTTCGACGACGCGATCAAGAAAGTAACGGAAGAGCTGCAAAAAGAAGGTTTCGGTGTCCTGTCGGATATTGATGTCTCTGCGAAAATGAAAGAGAAGCTCGACAAGGATATGCCGCGCTACAGGATCCTGGGAGCCTGTAACCCGAAGCTTGCGTACCAGGCGATCAGCGCCGTCGAAGATATCGGCCTCCTGTTACCTTGCAATGTCCTCGTACGAGAGGACAGTGCTGGAAAGGTACATGTCGACTTCATGGACCCCTCCAGTGTTCTGTCGCTCGTTGAACACCCGGGCATTGAACCTCTTGCTGCAGAGGTGCGGGAAAAACTCCAGCGTTCCTGCGACGCGCTTTAAGCAACGTCGCTTTCCAGCCCGGGCGCCGCAAGGCTTGTCGTTCGAAGTAACCGCCTGAAGCTGTAGTACAGGATCGGAATAACGACGAGCGTCAGCATTGTCGATATCAGGATACCGAAGATCAGAGATATCGCGAGGCCATTGAAGATCGGGTCGTCCAGGATAAAGAATGCGCCCATCATGGCGGCCAGTGCCGTCAGTACGATCGGCTTCGCACGCACTGACGCGGCACGGACGACGGCATCCTCCAGGGATTTGCCGGCCGATTGTTCTTTCATGATGAAATCGACCAGCAGGATCGAGTTGCGAACAATGATGCCGGCCAGCGCGATCATGCCGATCATTGACGTTGCCGTGAAGCTCGCGCCAAACAAGGCGTGACCCGGCATGACCCCGATGATCGTCAACGGGATTGGCGCCATGATGATAAGTGGCAACAGGTAAGAGCGAAACTGCGCAACAACGAGCAGGTAAATAAGAATCAAGCCAATCGAATAAGCGATCCCCATGTCACGAAACGTCTCGTAGGTGATTTGCCATTCGCCATCCCATTTCAGTGAAAAATAATAGGTGTTCTCAGGCTGGCTGATATAACGCTGCTCGATCTTGTACGCCTCGTTGTCCATTTCGTCTATCTGCGAAGAGAGATCAAACATGCCGTAAAGCGGGCTATCGAGTTCGCCGGCCATGTCACCCATAACGAAGACCACCGGGAGAAGATCCTTGTGATAGACCGCGTCATCCCAGTCGGTCTCCCGAACCGATGCAATTTCGGAAATCGGTATCTGTTGACCGGTCGCGCTGCGAACCTCGAGCGCAAGCAGGGTATCCAGGTCGGCCTTTGACGCCACCGGAACCTCCAGCCGCACGGGAATTGGATAGCGTTCGCGAGCCTGGTGAATGTAAGTGACATCGTCTCCGTCGAGAGCCATTTTCAGGATAGATGCGACGTGCTGTTGAGAAACTCCAAGCAGGGCAGCGCGTTGACGGTCGACCTCAATCACGAGGCGTGTCGCGTCGGATTCAACGGTACTGTCGATATCTACGATGTCAGCGGTATTTTCGTACAGCTTTTCGAGAATTCTTCCTAGCCGTTTCTGCTCTTCATATTCGGGTCCGTAAATTTCCGCGACAATTGGTGAGATAACCGGCGGGCCCGGCGGGACTTCCACGACTTTTACCGAAGCGTTATTGCGCCGGCCAATCGGCGCCAATTGCTCGCGCACGTCACGGGCAATCTCGTGACTGGAGCGATCGCGATCATGTTTGTCGACCAGGTTCACCTGGATATCGCCAACATTTCCGCCGCTCCTCAAGTAGTACTGACGGACCAGGCCATTGAAGTTTATCGGCGCCGCCGTTCCGGCATATACCTGGTAGTCCGTTACCTCGGGTACTTTTTCGACCGACCGGGCCAGCTCGTCCAGCACCCGCGAGGTGTCCTCGACCGGCGTGCCCTCCGGCATATCGACAATTACCTGGAACTCAGATTTGTTATCGAACGGCAGCATCTTCAGGACGACCAGCTGTGCGACGACCAGGATCATGGCGATAACGATGACGCCGCTGAGCCCGGCATAAAGAATGGTCCTGGCGCGTTTGCCTTTATCACCGCCGAGGAAAGGCCGCATGATTCGATCAAACAGCCGATGCAGACCGGATTCATGTCCCTCGTCTTCCCGGTGTACCGGGGCCTTCTCGAGCAGGTGATGACTCAACCACGGCGTGAGAACCAGCGCAATCGCCAGCGAAATCAGCATTCCTGTACTCGCGTTGATCGGGATCGGGCTCATGTACGGCCCCATCAGGCCGGTGACGAAAGCCATCGGCAGCAGTGCAGCGATCACGGTAAACGTCGCAAGAATCGTTGGTCCTCCGACCTCGTCCACCGCTGGCGGAATCACTTCGCCGATTGAACCCGGCCGCAGACCCCGGTGACGGTGAATGTTTTCAACGACTACGATCGCATCATCGACCAGGATGCCGATAGCGAATATCAGCGCGAAAAGTGAAACGCGGTTGATCGTAAAGCCCCATGCCCAGGATGCGAACAGCGTGGCGGCAAGCGTAACGATGACCGCGGTGCCCACAATAATTGCCTCGCGCCACCCGAGCGCATACCACGCCAGCAAAATTACCGACAACGTCGCGAAAGCGAGTTTCTGAATAAGTTTCGTGGCCTTGTCATCGGCCGTTTGCCCGTAGTTTCGAGTAATGGTGACGTTGATGCCTTCAGGAATGATGGTTTCCTGGAGTTGTGCAAAGCGTTCGCTTACCGCATTGGCGATGCGGGTCGCATTCGTGCCGGGTTTTTTCGCCACCGCGATGGTTACCGCAGGTGCATACGTCACCTTGTCGAGCCCGATTTCCTCCGCCGCCGGACCGGTCGCAAACCATGTGTACTGTTCCGGTGTGTCGGCTCCCGCTCTTACTTCCGCAATATCGCTCAGAAAAACCGGGCGACCGTCGAACAGGCCGACGACCATGCCGGCAACGTCCTCCGCGCTGCTAAGGAAAGTGCCGGCTTGTACCGGCACCTCCACGTTGTTGTTCAACAGGGCGCCTGCCTGGGTCACCGTATTACTCGCCGACAACGCGAACCGCAGGTCGTCCAGGGTCATTCCGAAACCGGATACCCGTTGCGGATCGAGCTCGACATGTACGATGTTTTGTCCGCCACCGATCGTATAGACATCGCGGGTACCGGCGACACGCTTGATTTCGGCCTCAAGTGCGTGGGCAACTTTTAGAATGTCATGCGCACCACGATCAGGGTCTTCGGTCCACAACGTAGCGGTCATTATCGGTACGTCATCAATGCCCTTTGGTTTTACGAGTGGTGGCAGGATGCCGAGACCTTGCGGTTGCCAGTCCTGGTTCGAATAGATCGCGTTGTAAAGTCGAACCAGCGCTTCCGTGCGCTTCTCGCCTACCCGGAATTGCACGGTCAGCACTCCCATGCCAGGCCGTGAAACCGAGTAGACGTGCTTGACCCCGTCAATCTCCGACAACACCTGTTCCATCGGAATGGCAACGAGGTTTTCAACCTCTGACGTGCTCGCGCCCGGGAACGGTACGAAAACATTGGCGAGCGTAACGTCGATCTGTGGCTCTTCCTCACGTGGCGTAACAGCCACCGCGAACAGGCCCATCAGCAACGCGGTCAGAGCAAGCAGCGGCGTGAGGGCGTTGTTCTGGAAACGCCGCGCGATTCCGCCCGAAAAACCGAGTGGCTTATTCATCGTTTTGTACGCTCATCGTCTTGAGATAAATTCCGGCCCTGACCGGGTCTTCCGCAATGCGCTCGCCGGCGTGAAGACCCGATAGCACCTCGGTTCGATCACCAAAGCTGCCGCCAACGCGAACCTGCCTCATGCGAACGCTATCGTTGTCGTCAACTACGTAGACCCCGGTGACCTCACTGCGACGCAGCAGTGCGACTGTGGGTACCAGGAGCCGCTGCGACTCACCGACGACAAATGCCACTTTCACGAACATGCCGGGAAAGAGCGAGTGCTGACCTTCGGGAAGATCAAGCCGCACGCGAAAAGTATTGCTGGCGCTGTGGGCATACGGAAAAAGCGTGATCGCCGTGGCTTCGACTTTTCCGTCCACGGTCATGATGAAAGCCGATTGATGTTCCCGGACCCGGGAAGCAACCTGCTGCGGCAAGTCGACGACGACTCGCAAAGTCTCGAGCGAAAGGCCGCTCATAAGTGGCTGGCCAACGCCAACCGCTTCACCGGCCTCGACATGGCGCTCCGTCACGATGCCCGCGTACGGTGCCCGAACGAGTGTGTATTCAACCTGCTGGCTGGCCGTCTCTACCGCAGAGCGTGCGGCCGAAACTCGTGCTCTTGCTGATTCGTTGGAGGCCAGCGCCTGGTCGTATTCCCGTTTGGACGCAGCGCCTGTTTCAAACAGTCCGGAGACACGCGTGAAATCCTCTTCAGCCTGCTTGCTTCGTGCCAGTGCTTCTGCAAGGGCGGCATTCGCCTGGCGCAGAGCCGATTGTTGTTCGACGTCGCTGAAGCGCACGATTGCAGCACCGGGTTCTACGTAGTCATCGACATCGTAAAAGACTTCGGCAACCCGGCCGGCGGTCTGGGCCGACATCGTTGCCTGGTTCACTGCCTCGACGGTACCGTCGAACAGACGTTCAATGGGTGCCTCATCCAGCTGCACAGTTGCCGTGGTAAATGGCAGCTCGTCGGCGCGCAAGGTATTCCCGATAAGAAGCGGTGCTGTGATCAAAGTCACGATGAGACGACGGAGAAGATTGCGAGGGAACGTATTCATCGTTCATGCATCCTTTAATGGTGCTTCGCAGTAAAGCGACTGCAGGGTTTCGAGAATCGCGCGGGCGTGGGCACCCGCGAGCGAATAAAATTGTGTCTGTCCATCACGGCGGGCATTGACCAGGCCTTCGTGGCGTAACAGCGCTAAATGTTGCGAGATGGTTGATTGCGGCGCGAGCAGCAGCTCAGTCAATTCGTTGACCGACCGCTCACCCTCCACGAGCTGACAAAGGAGCATCAGGCGTTTCTCGTTACACATGGCCCTCAGCAGGTTGCTGGCCTTGTTGGCCTGTGCCTGAATTGCGTTGATATCGAGGATGCCGGTGTTCGTTTCTGCCATCAGAGAACTCCCGCCGCACGCGCGAGCCGCAACTTGGCCAGGGCAAGCGCGAACCGGGCGTTGTCGCGGTTGCTCAGACTCTGTTCGTGCAGAGCTGCGGCATCCAGAACCTCGACGTTCGTACTGGCGCCGGCATCATAGCGATCGCTGACCACTCGCAGGTTCTCGACTGCCTGGATGACCGCACTGTCGGCAACAGTCAGCCGGCCTTCGGCTTCGTCACGATCATTCCAGGATTTGCGAACCTGCAGCGCGACCATCGATTCGAAGTCAGCCCTGTTGTGACCAATCGCGACAGCCTTTTGCCGAAGAGAAGCAGCGCGTTTCCGGGCCTGTCCACCATCGAACAGGCTCCATTGAAAGGCGACGCCTGCCATCCAGAATTCGTCGTCAGTCAGGAACTGGTTCTCCATGTATTGATATCCGCCGGTGAGCGCCAGTTGTGGTCGCGAAGCTGCACGGGCACTGTCGGCCTGTTTCTCCAGTGCCCGGGCCTGGGAGTCGAGCGTTGCCAGTTCATCGCGATTTCGGCTTGCCATCGAAATCATTTCTTCGAGCGCGATATTGTTCGGTACCAGGCGGTCAATGCTGACATCCGGGTCCAGGGAAACGACGGTCAGCAGAGGACGCCCGAGAAACCGGTTGTACTCGGACCGGGCATAGTCCAGTGCGTTTTGTGCCTGAAGCAGCTTTTGCCGGGCATCGGCGAGAGTGACGCTGGCGGCGAGGTACTCGTTTCGCGGCACGTCTCCGAATTCGAAACGATTTTTCGTATCTTCGGTATGAGATTCAAGGGAGGCGACGTATGACTTCGAAACGGCAACGGCGCTTTCGGCACGCAGCACCGACATATAGCGCTCTGCGACGC
>JAHEFD010000048.1 GCA_024640345.1 Woeseiaceae bacterium | reverse complement strand
ATTCGCGAGGGGGTCACGGGGCAATCGGGGTAAACGGCTCGCAGGAGATATCGCCCTTTGTAATAGTAAGAAAGCTCGATTCCGGAACGGGAATCCAATCCGCCTCGAGATTGCTCAATGGCTCGGAGACAATTGCACGTGCGTTCCGCGAAAACCGGCCTGCCTCGGGTGCGATTTCCATGGTCGCATCGCGACTTGCACTGTGAAACAGTGACCGCGAATCGCCTGACGTAGAATAGCGGACCGCGAAAAGTGATTCTCCGTCGCTGATGCCGAGCGTCATTTGTAGCGGATCTTCGATGCCGTACCGTGCCGCCGCGTGCTCGATGAATCCCGCCATGCGCGATATACCGGATTTTACGTTGCCCTCCATGCCAAAAGTCAGCGCGAGAAGGAACATGAGCTCCGAGTCCGTCGAGCCGCAAATGTGGGGAAATAGTTCGGGTGAGACGGCAAACGCGAGATCACGATGTAGCTTCCTGAATTCCTTGATAGCGCCGTTGTGCACGAACAGCCACTTCCCGTGATTGAATGGATGACAATTTGTTCTTTGCACCGGGGAGCCGGTCGTAGCCCGGACGTGTGCCAAAAACATCGGCGATTCAATCTGTGCGGCCAGTGCCTGCAGGTTGCCGTCATTCCAGGCCGGCCGGATATCCTTGTACACACCCGGCGCTTCGTGCCTTCCATACCAGCCAATGCCGAATCCGTCACCGTTGGTTGTAGTGGTAGCGTCAAGCGAACGCAGGCTCTGGTCGATGAGGGAATGTTCTGTTTTGAACAACACTTCATCGAGGAGAATGGGTGAGCCAGAGTAGGCAAGCCAACGACACATAAGCGTCTCCTTCAGCGTTCTCGCATGGATGATGTCAGTTTGAGTACTCGATGTTCAGTTGGCAAATCAATTCGACTGTTCCAGAGCGGGCTCCCTCGGGCACATGCCCGGTCCCGGTTTCCCCTCGTGCGGGGGCCTGCCAGCATGAAATGACCAGGTGATGTTGTACTTACGGCGAAGTTCGGGACGACCGAGATCCAGTAATTGTCAGCATGTCCGGCCGGTCGTCAGGATTCATTCAATTCATGCCTGGCGTCCGGCACGAGCTGTGGAAAGAGAACGAAAGCAGACCTGTAATGTTCCGTTTCTGCGCGGCGAGCGCCCGTTAGACCCGGTCTAAATTGGAATATTGCAGGCGCATTATCGACCGGGCGATTTGAGCCGAGCCACCGACAAACCCGCCAAAAGAGCAACCATTCGCTGCTGGCAGACATCAAACAGATACCAGCGTTGTTATAATCGCGCTCTGCCAGCAGCACTCCGGAGTACCCATTGTCCCTGTTTGAAGAGCTCAAGCGCCGAAACGTCTTCCGCGTCGCTGCGGCCTACCTGGTTGTGGGCTGGCTTCTGACCGAGGTTCTGACGACGCTTTTGCCGGCATTCGGAGCACCTGACTGGGTATCACGGGCAGTAATGTTTGTGTTCGCACTCGGCTTCCTGCCAACCATTATTCTTTCCTGGGTATATGAGCTGACACCGGATGGCATCAAAAGGGATCACGAAGTAGATCGCGGTGATTCCGATGTGGGAGAAACCAGCAGGCGGCTGGAATATTTTACGATCGCAACTGTCATTGTCGGTGTTGTTTTCATCGCGATATTCAGCTCCAGACCCGACAGCGGGGAACCCGCAAAAGAGACAGTGGAGATCAGCGATGCGTCAGTCGCGGTCCTGCCGTTCGTCAACATGTCAGGCAGCAAGGACAACGAATATTTTTCGGATGGGTTGACCGAGACACTCCTGCACATGCTTTCTCAGGTCCCGGAATTGAAAGTTGCCGCCCGAACGTCAAGCTTTGCATTCAGAGATCAGGACAAAACGATTGGCGAAATAGCAGCTGCGCTTGATGTTGCACACGTTCTCGAGGGCAGCGTGCAACGCTCGGGTGATCGCGTGCGCATCACTGCGCAGCTTATTCGTGCCAAGGATGGTTTTCACGTCTGGTCGGAGAGCTACGATCGAACACTCGATGACATCTTTGCGATCCAGGACGAGATAGCCGAGAAGGTTGGCAGTTCCCTGTCAGCATCGTTGCTCGGTACAGTCAACGGCGCGGCCATCGCCGACACGATGACCGCCATACCCGATGCATACGATCTTTACCTGCAGGCGCTCCAGGCACGATCGACCTATTCGTACGGCGGGCTGCGGGCGGCAGAGGGGTTGCTAAAAGGCGCGCTGACCATCGATCCCAATTTTGTTGAGGCGAAGATTGAACTCGCAAGCAACTACTGGCACCAGGTTGAAACCGGGCTAATGGACCGGGAAACGGCACGTCCTCAAATTATCGCCATCGCCGACCAGGTGCTGGCTGTTCGCCCTGAGGATGCCAACGCCCGCGCCATCAAGGTTTACACGGTAATGACCGACAGGTTGGAGAAAGAGGGTCCACAGGTGCTGGTCGAGGCTATCCGCGAGTTGGAAGAAATTGTTGCGTCGGACCCGGCGGAGTTTCAACCAAGAATACTCCTGACTCGTTTTTACCAGGGCCTGCAGCAGTTCGAAAAGGCGGTTCCACTGCTGAAAGAGGCATTGCGACGCGACCCGTTCAATCCGCGAATTCACTTCGAACTCGGTTCCACTTACCTTTCGATGCAGCAATGGGACGCTGCCCGCGACGCCTTGCAGACTTCACTCGAAATCGAGCCCGCTCAACCGAATTCGCTCGCTAATCTTGCCGTCATCAGCCTGCAGTCCGGGGACGGTCTTGATTACGTCAGGCAGTTGCTCAAAGCGATGGAGGTTGATCCCGCCGACTACGAGCTCCCCGGCATTATTGCGGGGTTCCTTTATGAGCTGGGCCTGATTGAAGAGGGCGACGATTTCCGGAATCGCGTTCTCGCCATTGCTCCGACCAGCGAAATTGCTTACCAGGTCGAGATGCTGCGTGCGATTAATATCGGCGACATCGAAGGCAGTGTCGCAAGCGCCAGGCGCGCAATCGAGGATGATATCGACGATCGTCGGTTCGCTTTCGGCGGTGCAGTGCAGCAATTGCTCAGGGTTGCGGCCAGCCGCGGAGTAGTCGAAGAGGAAAGCGAATATCTGCAGGAGGTTGCGCCTGGCATTCTGGATGTTAATGAAGAGTCGCTGCCGGCAAAGTATCGCGGCGCTCAATTCTCGGCATTCGATGCATGGTTCGTGTCCCTGGGTCGTGATGAATTGCTTTCTCGATTGGATCGTATGCGACAAGTGGCGAATTCTTTTGGTATCGACCCGGAAAATGACGCGGGAACTCATGTCAGTGTGCTCGCGTTGCAGGGTAAGAACGAGGAAGCTATCGACGTGGCATTGAGTGAGTTATTCGTCGATTCCGTTGCCATCCACCTGGACTGGCGGCGGGCTCTTTCGCAGGCGCAATTTGCGGAATTGGTTAAGAGTCCGGACGTACAGGCGGCGATGCAGCGATGGGAAGACGAGGAAGCAGAGATTCGCAGTCGTGTTAAGGCCTTTCTGGCCGATCTCAGCGTTTCGTCCTGAGTGTGACCATCGCTTCGGCTAAATTTTGGCCTGATGCGGCTCGACATTCTTTACCCGGTTGCTAATACTTGGGGCGGGCAGAAAAAGAGCGTAGCTATGGATTGGATGTTCTACCTTATCTTGTTGTTTGTATTATTCGGCATTATCACTTTGATTGGCACAGTCCGTTATATCGTCAATAAGCGCATAGAGCAGCGTGAAAAGAAGCTGCAATTGGAAAAAGAAGCGCAACAAATTGCCGAATCCAATTCCGGTCTTTGAAATTCCGGTCGCTCGCGCCGGTGCCGGGTACCCGGCCCGATTCCGACTGACGAGGTATAAATAATGAACAGAGTAATTGCGCTCTTTTCGCTGATAGTGACAGCCGCCGTCGCGCCGAGCGCATTCGCAGCTGATTACAATGAGCTGGACATCGAGGCGCTGCAGGAGTTGATGGAGCGGGGCGATCTGAGCTCGGAACAGCTCACGCGGTTTTATATTGAAAGAATTGATTCCATTGATCGAAATGGTCCGGCGCTGAAATCCATTATTGAGGTTAATCCGGATGCATTGGATATTGCCAGGGCACTGGACGAGGAGCGTAAATCATCCGGTGCTCGCGGACCGATGCATGGAATTCCTGTCGTCCTGAAAGCGAATATCGACACGGCCGACGAAATGGAAACGACAGCTGGGTCGCTGGCCCTGGCCGGACACCGGGCGCCGGCAGATGCATTTATTGTCGACAGATTGCGGAAATCGGGTGCCGTAATTCTGGGCAAGGCCAACCTGAGTGAGTGGGCTAACTTTCGGTCCTCAAAGTCCTCAAGCGGATGGAGTAGTGTCGGTGGCCAGACGAACAATCCTTACGATGTTCGCAGAAATCCATGTGGCTCGTCGAGCGGATCCGCGGTGTCGGTCGCGGCCAGCCTGACGAGTGTTTCGGTCGGCACCGAGACAGACGGCTCCGTTGTGTGCCCCGCCAGCATCAATGGCATCGTCGGAATAAAGCCGAGTCTCGGACTCGTTAGTCGCTCCGGCATCATTCCGATTGCGCACAGCCAGGATACCGCTGGCCCGATGGGTCGTACCGTGAAGGACGCGGCAATATTGCTGAATGCAATGGTTGGTCGGGACTCAAAAGACTCGCTGGCCGATACGTTTCCTGCGGTCGCTCCGGATTTCACCAGCGGCCTTACAGTCGATGCCTTGCAGGGGGCAAGAATCGGCGTGATTCGAAATTATGACGGAGCAGGTGTCGATGCGAGGGTTGATGCGATGCTGGATAGCAGCGTGGAACATCTGAGGAAGCTTGGAGCAGAAATCGTCGATCCGGTCGAGATCAATATGGAAGGCCTGGGCGATTCGGAGTATGTCGTGCTTCTTTATGAGTTCAAGACTGACCTGAACGCCTACCTTGAGCAGTCCGGTGCGCCTATGGCGACGTTGGCTGACATCATCGAATTCAATCGTGTGAATGCGGACCGGGTTATGCCTATCTTCCAGCAGGAAATTATGGAAATGGCCCAGGACAAGGGGCCGCTGACCGAACCTGAGTATCTTGAGGCGCTTGCAAGCAGCAAACAGAATTCCCAGCGAGCCATTGACACTTTAATGGTGGCACACAACCTGGATGCGTTGGTGGTCCCGACCGAAGGCCCTGCCTGGTTGACCGACCACATCAATGGTGATCTTTTCCCGGGCATTTCGAGCTCTTCGTACGCAGCGATATCAGGTTATGCAAGTATTACTGTGCCGGCCGGATACGTCTCTGGCCTGCCGATCGGCCTGTCATTCATTGGTGACGCATTCAGTGATGCCCGGTTGATCCGGTACGCGTATGCGTTTGAGCAGGCGACCAAGATACGTCGGCCACCACCCGTGAATTGACAGACAGGCATCGCACCAGCGGAATTTTCAAATGGCAACTGATCCGGATTTCGTAAAATTTGTCGCCGACCAGCTTGAAGAACGTTGCGGAATTTCCTACCGAATGATGTTTGGAGAATATGCGCTTTACTCCAACGGAAAAGTTGTCGCTCTTGTCTGCAACAACCAGTTATTCATCAAACCTACAGAAGCGGGTCGATCGTATATTGGTGACGTGATTGAATCTCCGCCTTATCCGGGCGCGAAACCATCATTCCTGGTGCAAGACCAGATCGAAGATGGTGAATGGCTAAGTGAACTGATCGTGTTGACCGAACAGCATCTCCCGGTGCCAAAACCGAAGGCCAGGAAGAAGAAGCCGAAGCGGTAGACCCCGTCGTGGCATCCGGGGCGAGTCCGTGAGCTTTTCCTTGTAAATATATCAACAGCCGTCTTTCCATGGCATTTGCCCTGTAGCTTGCTATTCTCTGTCACTGACCAAATTCAGCCGGGGGTCGATCCATGAGAGTTGCAACATTATTTGCTGTTCCACTGGTTTTCATTCTTGCTGCCTGCAGTCAGGATCCGACCGGACCAGTCACGCAGGATATTGCAATCGACAATGACGATATTGCAGGTGTCGTGACCAGCAGCGCGGGCGCAGAGGCTGGTGTCTGGGTGATTGCGGAGACGAACGATCTCGGTACGCGCTTTGCGAGAATCGTCGTGACTGATGATGAGGGTCGATACCTTGTGCCCGACCTGCCGCCGGCCAGCTACAGGCTTTGGGTGCGAGGCTACGGGCTCGTCGATTCCGAAAAAATCGCAGCAGAGCCTGGTGCAATTGTCGACCTGGCTGCAACCGTGGCTCCGAGCGCGAGCGCCGCAGCGCAGGTGTACCCGGCGGCCTACTGGTTTTCGATGATGAGTCTGCCAACAGATAGTGAAGTCGCAGAACTGGACGGTGGACTGAATTATTACCTGACCTGGGTCAAGAACATGGGTTGCGTCGGTTGCCATCAGCTGGGCAATCGGGCCACTCGCACGATTCCACCGGCGCTCGCCGACATCGAGTCTTCGGAAGAAGCATGGGTTCGGCGAATTTCGTCAGGCCAGGCTGGCAACGCGATGATCAACATTGCGGCGCAGAGCCTGAAAGGCCTGCCGATAAAGTACCTGGCGCGATGGTCGGATCGGGTTGCTGCCGGCGAGATTCCTGCGCACGTTCCCGATCGACCGAGAGGCATCGAGCGTAATGTCGTGGCAACTGTGAGGGACTGGTCAAGTCCGCAGTTTTATATGCATGACCTGTCCGGCACGGATCGCCGCAATCCGACGGTCAATGCTTATGGAAAACTTTATGGCGCGCCGGAGCTCAGCACGGATGAAATGCCGATTCTCGACCCTGTCGCGAATACGGCAACCGTATTCAACGTGCCGGTGCGCGATGAAGATACTCCGAGTACCAATGAGGCACCGGTCATTGCACCGTCCCCGTACTGGGGCGACGAGCGAATCTGGGACAGCAAGTCGAACATTCACAACCCGATGCTCGACCAGGAAGGCAGAGTCTGGGTCACGGCGAGGATTCGGGATTCCGACAATCCCGATTTTTGCAAGGAGGGCTCCGATCATCCGTCTGCCGTTTTGTATCCGAAAACCCGTACGTCACGCCAACTCGCTGTGCTGAATCCGTCGACGGGCGAATACTCATTTGTCGATACGTGTTTCAGTACCCACCACCTGCAATTCGCCTATGACGACAAAAACACTTTGTGGACAAGCGGTGGTGGCGATGTTGTGGGCTGGCTTGATACCAACCAGTTCATGGAAACGGGTGATGCCGCCGCGTCCCAGGGCTGGGCGCCATTGATCCTGGATACCAACGGCAATGGCCGGCAGGACGAATGGACGGAACCTGGAGAGGATCCGAATGCCGAGCTGGACACGCGTGTTCCGAACGGTTTTTATGCCGTAATGCCGGAGCCTCGTGGCACGGCCATCTGGGGCTCAAATGCGTTTCGTTACCCGGGATCGATCACGCGACTGCTACCGGGCGACAGCCCGCCGCAGACGGCGCTGGCTGAAGTTTATTATCCGCCACTCCCCGGGTTCGGTATTCGCGGTGCGGATATCGACAAGAACGGCGTCGTCTGGACTTCACTGGGCAGCGGGCACCTGGGCGAATTCGACCGCAGGAAATGCAAAGGCCCGTTGAACGGCCCGTTGGCAACCGGCAATCACTGTCCGGAAGGCTGGACGCTTCACGACCTGCCCGGACCGGGCTTCGCTGACCTGCCGCAATACAGCGTTGAATCGAGTTATTACACGTGGGTCGACCAGCATAATTCACTCGGCCTCGGCGAAGATGTACCGATCGCAACCGGTAATCTTTTCGATGGCGTTCATGCGCTCGTCGACGACGAGTTTGTCACCATAAGAATTCCTTATCCGATGGGCTTTTACAGTAAAGGCTTCGAAGGCCGAATCGACGATCCCGATGCGGGCTGGAAAGGTCGTGGCATCTGGGTGCCGGAAGGTGGCCGCACGCCATGGCTGAAAGAGGACGGGAAAGGATCGAAGCCGATCGTCGTGCATTTCCAGGTACGTCCTGACCCACTGGCGAAGTAGAACGGAACTCTGAGGGCGAACCCGGGATCGAATTACTGGTGAGGATCACTAAAATAAATTCTGCGGTTCTGCTGATCATGCTTGTCGGTGGCCTGGCGATCGCCCAGGACCCATGGAGTCGCGAGGGCACGATCTCCACGGACCCGAACTCCTATGCAGAGTTCGCGTTCACCCGCATTATTTTTGAATCCGGTTATCAACCGTTGCCCGGCCCGGGCAATACCGCCTGGCGTGACTGGCCAGACTCCGATATGCATTTCATTCGCGGAATCCGGCGTCTGACGTCAGTAGATATTGAAGATCAGAGCCGGGCGATCCGATTGACCGGCGAGCAGCTATTCGATCGGCCGTGGATCTACGCGCTTGAGGTAGGAACCTGGCTCCTGACCCGGGAAGAGGCAGATAACCTGCGTGAATACCTGTTACGCGGCGGTTTCCTGGTGGTTGACGACTTTCACGGATCGGTTCAATGGGCAGGGTTCATGCGATCGATGGAGAAAGTGTTTC
The DNA here is from genome assembly GCA_024640345.1 of Woeseiaceae bacterium. Classification (GTDB taxonomy): domain Bacteria; phylum Pseudomonadota; class Gammaproteobacteria; order Steroidobacterales; family Woeseiaceae; genus SZUA-117. The sequence continues at coordinate 14,792 of JAHEFD010000048.1, read as the reverse complement.
CTGATCGCGCCATTGTCGACATCAGTGAAGATGACGCAATAATGAGCATGCATTTCGACGTCGACGGTTCGAGGCCGATTCCCGGCATCATGGCGCTTCGCTACGGCGTAACGTTCGAGCATGATGGATACACGCCAACCTGGAGAGGCATCTATGATGACGATGGTCGCCTGATGGTCATCATCAATTTCAACGTCGACTTAGGCGACGCCTGGGAAATGGCTGACGAGGCATGGTACCCGGAAAGGTACACATCTCTCGCGTATCGCTTCGGCGTCAACTACGTTCTTTACGCCATGACGCATTGAGAGCGTCGTCCGGCGCGTCGTTATCCGTCAGGCAACCGAGTCCAGGATCGCGTTGAGCGTGGCGCTGGGGCGCATCGCGTTGACCGTCTTTTCCTCATCGGGATGGTAATACCCGCCAATATCTACCGGGTGTCCCTGCGCATCGTTCAGTTCGTCCACGATGGTCGCCTCCTTGGAGAGGAGGGCTTTCGCAATCGGAGCAAACTTCTCGCGCAATTCACTATCGTCTGACTGCGAAGCCAGTGCGTCTGCCCAGTACAGCGCGAGGTAGAAGTGACTGCCTCGATTGTCCAGCTCATTGACTTTGCGCGATGGTGATTTGTTCGTGTCCAGGAATTTCGCGTTTGCCTGATCCAGGGCCCTGGCGAGCACAAGTGCCTTGCCGTTGTTCGTCTTTTCCGCGAGATCCTCGATCGATACCGCGAGCGCCAGGAACTCGCCGAGCGAATCCCAGCGGAGGTGACCTTCGCTGACAAATTGCTGCACGTGCTTCGGTGCTGATCCGCCGGCGCCTGTCTCGTAAAGACCGCCGCCTGCAAGCAAGGGAACGATGGACAGCATTTTTGCACTGGTGCCAAGTTCAAGAATCGGGAACAGGTCGGTGAGATAGTCACGAAGGACGTTGCCCGTGACGGAGATCGTATCCTTGCCATCCTTGACCCGTTGCAAAGATTCACGCATAGCCTCGACGGGAGACATGATTCGAATATCCAGTCCGGCCGTATCGTGATCCTTGAGGTATTTGTTCGCAAGCCCGATAAGGTTAGCGTCGTGTGCCCGTTCCGGGTCAAGCCAGAAGATGGTCGCGGAGCCGGTTGCGCGGGCCCGGTTGACGGCCAGCTTAACCCAGTCCCGGATTGGCAGATCCCTGGTCTGGCACATTCGCCAGATATCGCCTTTCTCGACGGCGTGCAGGAGAAGTGCGGTGCCGGATTCGTCCACAACGCGCACGGTGCCTGCGGCAGCGATTTCGAAAGTCTTGTCGTGCGACCCGTATTCTTCAGCCTTTTGTGCCATGAGGCCGACGTTGCAGACGTTACCCATGGTGGTCACATCAAACGCGCCATTCTTCCGGCAAAAATCGAATACTTCCTGGTAGATTCCTGCATAGCAGCGGTCCGGAATCATTGCCAGGGTGTCCTGCAGATTTCCATCCGGCCCCCACATTTTTCCTGATGTCCTGATGGCGGCCGGCATCGAAGCATCAATAATGATGTCGCTTGGCACATGCAGATTCGTGATCCCCTTGTCTGAATTAACCATCGCCAGGGGAGGGCGTGATGTGTAGGCGGCCTCAATATCGGATTTGATCTCGGCCTGTTGTTCCTCGGTCAGTGCTTCAATTTTCGAGTACACGTCACCGATACCATTTTTTGGGTCGACGCCAATCTTGTCGAACAGTTCGGCATGTTTATCGAAGGCATCCTGGTAGTAGACAGTAACTGCGTGGCCAAACATGATGGGATCGGAAACTTTCATCATGGTCGCTTTGAGATGCAGCGAAAGTAGTACACCTTCTTTTCGGGCTTCTTTGGTTGACCGGGCAAAGAATTCGCGCAACGCGGTCCGACTCATCGTGCTGGCGTCGATAACTTCGCCTTCCAAAACCGGTGTGGACTCTTTTAATACGGTGACACTGCCATCGGCCGCAACGTGCTCAATTCGGACATTCCCTTTCTTCGATACGATCGCAGACTGCTCACTGCCGTAGAAATCCCCGCCGTCCATGTGTGCAACGCTGGACTTCGACTCTGTGCTCCAGGCGCCCATCGAATGTGGATTCTTTTTCGCATACGCCTTAACCGGGGCAGCGACGCGGCGGTCTGAATTACCTTCGCGTAATACGGGGTTCACCGCGCTTCCAAGTACCCTGGCATATTGCGCCTTGTTCGCCCTGTCGGTGTCGCTTTTCGGCTCGTCGGGATAGTCGGGGATATCGTAACCTTGCGACTGAAGCTCGCTGATTGCGGCGACGAGCTGCGGAATGGACGCGCTGATGTTCGGTAGCTTGATGATGTTGGCTTCCGGCGTTTTGGCCAGGTCGCCAAGTTCGGCAAGGTCATCGCTCAGTCTTTGCTCTTTGCGCAGACTGTCCGGAAAGTTGGCAAGGATTCGTGCGGCGAGCGAGATGTCACGTGTCTCAACCTGTACGTCTGCAGCTGCTGTGAACGCTTTGACTATCGGCAGAAATGAATGGGTAGCTAATGCCGGTGCTTCGTCTGTGATTGTGTAAATTATTTTTGCGGTGCTCATTATTCTTCCGGTTCGTTTATCGCGTTGAATCGATCGCAACTGATACAAGGGTTGCGATCATGGTATTTGGTCCGTGAGTCGATTTGTTTCGGTTGATAGCGCGCTTCCTGGCTTTAGCTTGATTCAGCATGCCTTTGGAGATCACGGGTTGATCTTTATTCATATGCGCGAGGTATGGCACGTCGATGCCATACCTCGCGCTGAATAGTGGTGGGCCCGCCAGGACTCGAACCTGGGACCAAGGGATTATGAGTCCCCTGCTCTAACCAACTGAGCTACAGGCCCACGTTCAGACAAATTTTTCTAATTATGACGATTTCCCGGTAACGAACTGAGAGTCGCTGTTTCTAGTCTTCGATCAGGAAGCTCCGTAACTGATCCGATCGTGTCGGATGACGCAGCTTTCTTAACGCCTTTGCTTCGATCTGACGAATACGTTCGCGTGTTACATCGAACTGCTTGCCCACTTCCTCGAGCGTATGGTCAGTATTCATATCAATACCAAATCGCATGCGCAGCACTTTCGCCTCACGCGGCGTCAGCCCGGCCAATACGGAATGGGTCGTTTCTTTCAGTCCTTCCGAGGTAGCCGAGTCAATCGGTGAGTGAACCGTCTGGTCTTCAATGAAGTCGCCAAGATGAGAATCTTCATCATCGCCAATAGGCGTTTCCATGGAGATCGGTTCTTTGGCTATCTTCAGTACTTTGCGAACTTTGTCTTCGGGCATTTCCATGCGCTCGGCAAGCTCGTCAGGCAATGGTTCGCGACCCATTTCCTGCAGCATTTGCCGGGAAATCCGATTCAGCTTGTTGATCGTCTCGATCATGTGAACCGGGATTCGTATCGTTCGGGCCTGGTCAGCAATGGAGCGAGTGATGGCCTGGCGAATCCACCAGGTCGCATACGTGGAGAATTTGTAGCCGCGGCGATACTCGAATTTATCAACAGCCTTCATCAACCCGATGTTGCCTTCCTGGATAAGATCCAGGAACTGAAGTCCGCGATTCGTGTATTTTTTCGCAATCGAGATAACCAATCGAAGGTTGGCTTCCACCATTTCCTTCTTCGCGCGACGCGCTTTGGCTTCGCCAATCGACATCTGGCGGTTAATTTCCTTGATCTCGGCAATTTTCAGGTTGGTCAGAGTTTCGACGGCAAGCAGCTTTCGCTGTGCGCGCAGGATATCGTCCCTGAGCTTGGCGAGAATCGAGGAGTGTTTGCGTTTTGCCCGAATGTGTTTTTCAACCCAGGACAGATCAGTTTCACTTTTCGGGAAACTTGCGAGAAAGTCCTTTCGCGGCATCCCTGCATCCCTGACGCAGATCTGCATGACCTGGCGTTCCTGGGTCCTGATGACGGAAACGGATTCCCGCAGGCTCCGCACCAGTCTGTCGGTCAATTTCGGCGCAAACTTAATTTCCATCAACTGATCGGCAAGTTCGCCCTGGATCTTGATGGTCTTCTTGTCGCGCGCTCCCGATTTTTCGAGGGCGGTAAGCGAACGCTTGAACAGACGCCTGACCGCCTTCATCCTGGCGGCGACTTCTTCGGGATCCGGCCCGGTGTCGACGACTTCGTCTTCGTCGTCGTCATCGTCCGATTTTTGTACCGGCGACTTGATTTCATCCGGCGCGTTCGGGTCGATAAACCCGACGACAAAATCCTGCATTCGCGTATCGCCGGCGGCAACTGCTTCGAAGACTTCGAGCAGGATCTCGATCGTCGGCGGGAAATGCGCCATATGATATTTGACCTGGTTCAGGCCATCTTCAATGCGCTTTGCGATTTCGATCTCACCCTGGCGGGTGAGCAATTCAACCGTACCCATTTCCCGCATGTACATACGCACGGGATCTGTCGTCCTGCCGAACTCGGCGTCGACGCTGGCGAGTGCTGCCTCCGCTTCTACGGCGGCGTCTTCGTCGTCGTTCGAGACTGCGGTTTCGGAGAGAGTGATCGAGTCGACGTCGGGTGCCTTTTCGTGCACGGCAATACCCATGTCGTTGATCATGTTGACGATTTCTTCGATCTGTTCAGGATCGACGATGCCGTTTGGCAGGTGGTCATTAACCTCTGCGTATGTGAGGTAGCCTTGTTCCTTGCCGCGGGCGATTAATTCCTTCAGCTGTTGAGCTTGCTTGCCGTTTTTGACTACTTTGGCTTTCTTTGTCAAGACCGAATTCCCTCTGCGTAAAAAATGCAAACGACCAATTGTACTGGTTTGACAGCACCTGATCTATATTTATCCGCTAAATGCGGATCCCTGGCTTAGCGCCCTCAGTTCATTGCGCTCGGCGTCCGATAATGATTTAAGTGTTTGTTTTTCAATCAGAAAACTCATTCTGTCGCGCCGAGCCGTCAGTGCCAGCTGGGCGATACAGTCCGCCAGCTCCGCGCTGGCGTCGAAATCGTCCGATCCCGGCAGTTCAATGGCAGCCAGTTTTCCGAGGTGGCGACCTTCTTCATCGTGTCTCCAGCGCTCCAGAACTCCGGCCGTCGATATAGTGGGTTCGGACTGGACGGTTTCAATCAGGTCACGTAACAAATCACAGCCTGGTTTGGACACACCGGATAATTGCTCCACATTGAGGTTTCTCGCTGCCGCTGGATCATGCAGCAGCAAGGTGATCGCGCGACGCACGATGGACAGATTGCCCGAACCGCGTGATCCGGCTCTCAGGCGGGTCTTGCCCGGTGCATTTCCTTTCGGCTCGGGAGAGACATCCCTTTTGAGGATCGATTCGAGTTTGCCGGTCGGGAGGCCAATTGAACCGGCAAGCCGCTCAGTCAAAAGCTCCTTGTAGACGCCCAGCGGGATTTTTGAAACCAGTGGGCGCGCGAGTTCGGCAAACCGGGCTCGTCCGTCGACTGAGTCCATATCAACCTGCGCCGAGAGTTCTTCCACAAGAAAATCGGACAATGGCATTGCCTCATCCAGCATTTTCTCAAATGCCGCCGCACCGTGTTTCTGCACATAGGAATCGGGATCCTGCCCTTCGGGCAGGAAAACGAATCGAACCTGGCGTCCTTCGCGGATCTGCGGCAAGGCATTTTCCAGGGCTCGCCAGGCGGCGGCGCGCCCGGCGCGATCGCCGTCAAAGCAAAACAGCACTTCGTCGCACATGCGAAACAGTCGATTCAGGTGCTCGTCAGTGGTCGCCGTGCCCAGTGTCGCGGTTGAAAAATCGATCCCGTGGCGCGCCAGGCCCACAACGTCCATGTAGCCCTCCACGACAACCAGGCGGTCGATGCTGCGCAGTGCCTGCCGCGCCTCATATAGCCCATACAGCTCCCGACCCTTGTGAAAAAGAACGGTCTCGGGCGAATTGAGGTACTTGGGTTCTTCATTGGCCATGACACGGCCACCGAAACCGATTACCCGCCCCCGGGAATCCCTGATGGGAAACATGATGCGGTCGCGAAACCGGTCGTAATGCTGACCATTGTCCTTGCGAATGATCAGTCCGACAGCAAGCAGGCGTTCAATGGCTTCCTTGGAGGTGCCGAACTTGTCGAGAACCTTGCTCCAGCCGGCGGGTGCATATCCGATGCCGAATCGCTTGGCCGTGGCACCGTCGATGCCGCGTTGCTTCAGGTATTCGACTGCCGGTGGATGATTTTTCAGTTCGGCCTCGTAAAAACGCCCAACCCTGGCAACCAGGTCGAACAGTGCATCGTAGCTGCGGGCAGGGCGTTGACTCTGGCCTTCTTCGTGTGGAACCTCAACGCCCATCATTCCGGCCAGGCTTTCGACTGCTTCGACAAATTCCATGTGGTCGTACTGCATCAGGAAGTCGAGCGCATTGCCGTGTTCGCCACAGCCAAAACAATGGTAGAAGCCCTTGCCGGGGCTCACGGTAAATGACGGTGTCTTTTCATCATGAAACGGGCAGCAGGCCTTGAATTCCTTACCCGCCTTCTTGAGTTGGACGCGACGCCCGACAACCTCCACGACATCGGCCCTGTCGATCAGGTCAACGATGAACTGCTTAGGTATAAGTCCACTCATTCAGTCACTAACGGCCAGGTGGCCTGTCTTGGGGTTTGCCGACTGTTAACAGTCAGTCGATTTCTTATTATTTGAGGCTGCGGGCTCCCCTAATCAAGCTTAGCCAATGTTTGCGGCGATGCCAGCGCACAGCACTAAGAATTCAGGCGAGCTTTTACCTTGGCACCTACCGCCGCCATATCAGCGCGTCCCGCGGCGCCAGCCTTGACGATACCCATCACCTTGCCCATGTCCCGGACGCTCGCGGCCCCACTGGAGGCAATAGCATCGTCGACCAGTTTGTCCAGATCTTCATCGGACAATTGTTCCGGCAGGTACTCGGCAATAATCTCGATTTCCGATTTTTCGATATCCGCCAGATCCTGGCGGTCGCCTTGTTCGAACTGAGTAATCGAATCCCGGCGTTGTTTGACCATCTTGTTGAGAATGCCCAGAACGGCGGCATCGTCGTCGAGTACTTTGCGCTCGTCGACTTCGACCTGTTTGATGGCGGCGGTAATCAGGCGCAGCACCTTGAGCCGGTCTTTCTCGCCGGCCTTCATCGCGCTTTTTACATCGTCAAGAATTTGGCCCTTAAGGGACATTTCGGGCTTGTATCGGAAGTCTAGTAAAGACGTGTGCGTCGCGACACTTCGCGGGATGTCCGCTTCAAATGGCGCTTCACGGCAGCGGCTTTCTTACGTTTTCTTTCCTGAGTCGGCTTTTCATAGAACTCGCGACGGCGAAGTTCAGTCAAAACTCCAGCTTTCTCACAGGCACGCTTGAAACGACGCAGGGCAGCGTCGAAATACTCATTTTCTTTTACGCGAACACTCGGCATACGATTATCTGTCACTACATCAAATACAAAGAAACCCGGCACAGGGGCCGGGACTGAACTCCACATGATATCGGGGCAGTAGGCAATTTGCAAAACAAAAACCACCGATTTCGACCTGTAATTGCAGGACTCTGAGGTATCATGCGCGGCCTATGATCATCCTGGGACTGGAAACGAGCTGTGACGAGACGGGGGTAGCCCTGTACGACACTGAGCGCGGGCTCATCGCCGAGGCCTTGCACAGCCAGGTCGACCTGCATGCCGTCTACGGCGGTGTTGTGCCCGAAATCGCCTCCCGCGACCATCTGCGGCGGCTTCTGCCTTTGATTCAGCAGGTGCTGAAAGAAGCAAACCTCGAAAAGCCTGACGCGATTGCCTATACGGCCGGGCCGGGGCTGGTTGGCGCGCTCATGGTCGGGGGAGGCATGGCTAACGGCCTTGCCCTTGCCTGGGACTGTCCTGTTATCCCGGTCCATCACATGGAGGGGCACCTGGTGGCGCCCATGCTCGAGGAAAACCCGCCTGACTATCCGTTCCTGGCATTGCTGGTTTCCGGCGGTCACACGATGCTGGTCTGGGTGGAACAACTCGGCCAGTATCATGTCCTTGGCAGTACCCTGGACGACGCCGTCGGCGAGGCATTTGACAAGACCGCCAAGCTGCTCGGGCTTGGTTACCCTGGCGGACCAGCGTTGGCTCGGCTTGCCGAATCAGGGAACGACAAGGCGTGGCAGTTTCCCAGGCCGATGATTAATCGCGACGGCTTCGATTTCAGCTTCAGCGGCCTTAAGACCGCGGTCATGCTGAAAGTTCGTGAAGCCTCATCCCTGGAGACGGTACGCGCGGATATCGCCGCCTCGTTCCAGAGGGCGGTCGTCGACACGCTGGTGGCGAGGACACTCAAAGCGGCCCGACACCAGAAAGCGGCCAGGATTATCGTTGCTGGCGGTGTTGGGGCTAACAGGTTGCTGCGTGCAGAACTGAGTCGGCAGTTTTCCGGCCAGGTGTTCTACCCGCGACTGGAGTTTTGCACGGACAATGGCGCGATGATTGCCGTGGCAGGCGCATTACGACTCACCGATGGCGAAAAACCGGTTACGATTAACGCCAAAGCGCGCTGGTCCCTTGAATCTCTGGAAATACCGGCGGCCTGAATCCAGGAAAAATACGAATGAGCAACACAAGTCAGGGCGACAGCATCTTTCTCACGGATCTCAGGATTGAAACGATCGTTGGTATCTGGGACTGGGAGCGCAAGATACGCCAGACCGTAAGTATCGATCTAGAGATGGCGGCCGACATTCGTCGGGCGGCCGAGACCGACAGTATTGAGGATACCCTCAATTACAAAAAAGTCGCGAAGCGCGTTCAGCAATTCGTATCGGAATCCGAATTTCAGCTGGTTGAAACGATGGCCGAAAAAGTCGCTGCAATCATACTGGATGAGTTCGACGTTTCCTGGGTGCAGGTCCGGGTCAATAAGCCGGGCGCAATAAGGGGCGCCAGGGATGTGGGCGTCCGGATCCGCCGCGAAAAAGACTGAGGCCGTGGCAGTCGTCTATCTCGGCCTTGGCAGCAATACCAGGCCGGAAGCCAATTTGCAGCTTGGTGTGCGCGAGCTGCGGGAACGGTTTGTACTTAAGGCAATATCGTCCGTCTATCGAAACAAGGCAGTCGGCTTCGATGGCGACGAGTTCCTGAATGCCGTTGCCTGCGTGGAAACACCAGAATCGCCCGGCGAAGTATGCCGGCAGATTGAAGATATCCACTCACTGGCAGGCCGCCAGCGCGGAGCGGACCCGTTTACATCCCGAACGCTGGATATCGACCTCCTGCTGTACGACCAGCTAATAATTGACGAAGCGCCCGTTCGGGTGCCACGAGAGGATGTGCTGAAGTACAGTTTCGTTCTTGGCCCCCTGGCGGATATTGCGCCGGACCTCGTGCATCCGCTTAGCGGTAAAACTATCGCCTGGCACTGGGCAAATTTTGATGTCGAATGCCACCCGCTGGTCCGTGAAGACCTGATTCTGTAAAACTGCCTGCGCGCCCGCAATAGCCAAAAACCGGTCGCGTGTCACGCGATTCAGTGGAGGATCTGGCGATAATAGCCCCTGGTCGTGGCTGTCGCCGATTGGAGAGCAGGTGAAGAGGAACGTATTTTTTGCATTGTTCGTTCTGTTCGGAGCGGGAGCCTGCGGCAAGTCCGATGATTCGGCATTCTTATCGCCGCAGGTTGGCGCTCATGCCTGTACCGTGGATGCGCAAAAGCAATTTGTCCTGGACGCAATGCGCGACGTCTATTACTGGAATGAGCTGTTACCGGCAGACGTTGACATCAACGCGTTTACAACACCGGAAGCCCTGCTTGACCACCTGATTTCGTTCCAGCCACTGGACGATTTCAGCTACATCGATCTGGCCGCAAGCGACGCCCGGTTTTTCGGCGAAGGTGAATACGAGGGCTATGGATTCAGCTCGCGACTGGAGGGACCTGATGACCTTCGCCTGATCATGGTATTCGATTCCAGCCCGGCGGCAGCCGCAGGGTTCGAGCGGGGCGATCGAATTCTCATGCTGAATGGCAGGACTATTGCCGACATTGAAGCAAACGAGGGAATTGGCGCGTTATTTTCGTTGCCGAGCCTCGACTTCACCGTACAACATAGCGACAGCAGCGAGGAAACAATTCCTCTCGACCAGGGCCTGGTGACCATCAACCCGCTGCCGCAATGGCGCATCATCGAATTGCCCGGTGGTACGTCAATTGGTTATTTTGAGCTCGTTACCTTTGTCGGCACCGCCGATGCAGTTTTCGCGGAAGTCTTTGATGCATTCAAGCAGGCAAACGTAACGGACGTAATCATAGACCTGCGTTACAACGGCGGTGGACTAGTCAGCACGACCGAGCTGCTTGGCAATTATCTTGGAGGTGCAGTCGCCGAAGATGCTGTTTTTTCAAGGACGCTTTTCAACGCCAACCTTTCAGCTTTTAATCGAGTTGCGCTATTTCAAAGCCTGCTTGAGTCGATCAGTCTTTCGCGCCTGGTCGTTATTACGACGGAACGAACAGCATCAGCAAGTGAGCTCATAACCAACAGTATGGAGCCGCATGTTGATGTATCAGTTGTCGGTTCTGTTACCCGGGGAAAACCTGTCGGACAGCTGGGTATTCCATTTTGCGAGAAGATCCTGCGACCAACCGCTTTCGAGACGGTAAACGCAGACGACCAGGGCGGCTACTTCGACGGCTTGCCAGTCGATTGTCCCGCGCAGGATGATGTGTCGATTCCCATAGGCGATGATGCTGACCCGAATCTGACGACCGCATTATTCCTGCTGGAAAACGGTTCGTGCCCGACGTCAACGGCAACGGCGAACGGTTTGCAGAAAGCAGCTTTCCAGCAAAAAGAGTTGCGAATCAATCGAGGCGGACCGGCATGGAGAAGGCTGACCGGCGCCTGGTAGGCGAGAGGACTGATACGGCAGTTTGATTACCAGCCGATTGATCGCCCACCGTCGATCGGGATGATCTGACCGGTCACGTAGGTCGCATCTCTCACCAGGAAAAGAACGGCATTTGCAACGTCGGCTGGTTCCCCGGTTCTGCCCAGCGGAATCTGCTCGATGATGCTCTTCTTGACCGCTTCGGTCATCCCGTCTTCGGGCCATGCGATTGCGCCGGGCGCAACTCCGTTTACGCGGACGTCCGGTGCAAACTCTTTTGCCAGAGAGCGTGTCAACATGGCAAGGCCCGCTTTCGCCGCACCATAAACGTGGTAGTCACGCAATGGCCTGCGCGCATGGATATCTACAATATTGACGATGTTGCCACCGGCGGCGCGTAGTTGTGGCGCACAGGCTTGCGCAAGAAACAACGGCGCCTGCATGTTACTGCCAACAAGATCGACCCATTCCTCATTGCCAATTTTACCGAGGGGTGTGGGGTAGAACGACGACGCATTATTGACCAGGATGTCCAGCCGTCCGGACCAGTCGAGTACCGTATCGATCAGCTGCAGCGGTCCGTTCTCGGTGACCAGGTCTGCCTGGACAGTAATGGCGGAGTCTTCCCGGATCGAGTTCAACCGCGAACATAATGTGTCCGCATCCGCCGCGGATCCGCGATAGTGGATGGCAACCCGGGCGCCCGCCGCATGCAGTGAGCTGGCGATGGCTGCACCTATTCGTCGCGCTGCGCCGGTTACGACTGCTACCCGACCCTCAAGCGATTCCCGTGACTCTCTCACCATGTCTCGTCCCTGTTTGCTGCATCGCCACCGGCGGTTATCGAAAATGCCGGGAGACTCGTGGCAATTGCACGTCAGCCAGCATACATTGTCGACATTGTTGGAAAGCTTCCCGAACAATGCAAACTAATAACGTAGCAAGGAACAGTCTTCCGTCGCCAGACGACATCAGTGCCGTGCACAGTGAGCGCGTCGCAGCCCACATTCGAGACGCCATCGCGAATGCCGGCGGCAGCATTTCATTTGCTGAATTTATGCAGCTCGCGCTTTACGCGCCGGGACTTGGCTATTACAGCGCCGGGGCGACGAAACTCGGCGCAGACGGGGATTTCGTCACGGCACCCGAGATTTCGCCGCTGTTCGGTCATGTCCTGGCTCGCCAATGCGCATCTGTCCTTGACCAGGTTGGTGCCGGCGACGTATTTGAGCCTGGAGCCGGTACCGGTGCACTCGCGGTTGCAATGCTCTCCAAGCTTGAGGAACTCGGGTTTTTGCCCGATCGCTACCTGATACTCGAGGTGTCCGCCGACCTGAGGGAGCGCCAGGAGACGCTGATCAGGAGCAGGTGCCCGCAGTATCTTGATCGGGTCAAATGGATCGCCGAGTTGCCGGCCCGGTTCGAGGGTGTCGTGGTGGCCAATGAAATCGCGGACGCAATACCGGTCGAACGTTTCCGTATCCGGAATCGTAAAGTTGAGCAGGCAAGGGTGGCGATTGACGGAAAGAATTTCGCCTGGCAATTCGACCTCGCGCCGGATCTGCTTCGCCACGCGGTAATGGAAATTGAAACCGATATTGGCCGCGCGCTCGAGGACGGTTACGAGTCGGAGATAGCACCGGGTGTCAGTCACTGGGTAACTGATATCTCGAACTGTATGAGAAGTGGCGCGGTGTTGCTTATCGATTACGGTGTGACCCGTCGAGAATATTACGCTCCTGATCGGGTTCAGGGATGGTTGCGCTGTCACTTTCGACACCATGTGCACGACGATCCGCTGATACTTCCGGGAATTCAGGACATCACGACATGGGTCGACTTTTCCGCGGTCGCGTCGGCGGCCGCCGAAGCGGGAATGGATGTCGCAGGCTACGTAACCCAGGCTCATCTGCTGATGGCCGGTGGATTGGCGGAAGAGTTGGCAGATTTCGCTAATTTGCCGATCGAGAAACAGGTCGAATTGTCGGGGCAGGTTAAATTGCTTACGCTTCCGTCCGAGATGGGCGAAAACTTCAAATGCATGGGGCTGAGCCGCGGCGGCATCATTCCGCCGCCAGGACTGGCCGCATCAGACAGGGCGCACATGCTGTGAGCCTGCCAAAAGGATTTGATCGATGGGTATGATTCAACTGATTGTGCTGGCCGTGGTACAGGGGTTAACCGAGTTTCTGCCGATATCAAGCTCCGGGCACCTGGTGCTCGTGCCGAGCATTTTCGGTTGGACCGACCAGGGCCTTGCATTCGATGTCGCTGTCCATTTCGGCTCTCTGATTGCAGTTTGTGTATTTTTTCGCCATGACATCGCGGCCCTGTTGCGCGGCGTGCAAACCATCCTGTCCGGGCACGTGAAGGCGGATAATGCACGCATGGTCTGGTACCTGGGATTTGGAACTATCCCGGCAGCTATCGCAGGCCTGCAGTTTGCAGGCTGGATTGCCGACAATTTGCGCGACCCGAAGATCGTCATCGTGACGCTGACCGCCTATGGCATATTGATGGCGCTTGCAGACCGATTCGCTTCCAGCGAAAGAAACATTACGGATGTGCGAATGCGTGACGCTTTGGTAATCGGTTTTGCCCAGGCGCTTGCGCTGATACCCGGCACATCGCGATCCGGCATTACCATCACGACAGGGCGATTTCTCGGTATCGCCCGCCAGGACGCGGCCAGGTTCTCTTTCCTGTTGTCAGTCCCGGTCATCTTGCTGGCGACGGTCTACGAAGGGGTGATCATGGTCACAGGCGACGCCCCGGTCGCATGGGGTAATCTCGCGTTCGCCGCACTGATTTCGGCCATCGTCGCCTACCTGAGCATTGAGTTTTTCATGCGCGTTGTCAGTGCCATTGGACTGTTACCGTTTGCGATATACAGAGTCCTGCTGGCCGGCGTCATAATCTATGTACTTTATTAAACCAGTCCTGTTTTCCGTTTTGCTTTTGGTCACCGGTGTGGCAAAGGCTGACGGATACGTGATTGGTATCGGTGTCGAAGGTGACACGGCGGATGGCAGGGCAATTTCTGCGTTCGGTGATTTTGGGCTTGGCGAGAAGACCTGGCTTTCGATATTGACAAGCGCGGCCCAAACCGAAGGCATCGTCAGAAGCAATGACACGCTTTATGCCGATGCTGCTATCGATCATTGGTTCGAGCCCTTCGGCATTCGGCTCGGTGGGTCTTACTGGGGCAACTCGGATATTCTTGATTCTCGTGATCTGCGTGCCGCGTTCTATCTTCGTGGCGAGCCTGGCTCGATTTCTATTGATTACGAGAATCGAAACTTCGAATTCGACCTCCAGTCTGATTTGTTGCGCGGACGTACCGCGAAATTCAGCGCGGATGGATGGGGACTCAATGCGCGCCTCGCGCTAGGCGACCGGGTCAGACTCCTGCTTGGCGGCATGACCTACGACTATTCACGAAATCTTCGCGTGGAGCCGGACATCGATGTGCTTGCATTCCTGTCCCGATCGCGCCTCAGCATGATCAACAGCCTGATTGATGATCGGGTTAACGTCGGGCTCGAATTCCAGTTTGGATTGAAGAGCATAGACGTGTCAGCCAGCCGCTGGCAGACAGCGGTTGATGGTGGCACCGTAGATTCATACAGCGTCGGCTACCTGGCGCCTGCCACCGATCGCATCGACGCGGAAATTCGCGTCGCACTTGACGATTCGGAGGTGTACGGCAGGACAACGGCGATATCGGTATACCTCTACTACTTCGGTGGGTTGTAGTCTCTCTTGTATTGCTCGATGGCTTTGTGCCGCCGTTCATGAATCGCCTTGCCTATCGCGGCGCCGCTCAGGTCTCCGTCCTTCAGGTCACTGATGTCAACGCTGACGGCCGCCTGGTAGGCGCCACGGAAATAGTTCGCCTGTGGATAGTCGCGGTCTTCCAGTCCGGCACGGCCGCGCGCATCCGCTTCGCACACG
>JAHEFD010000009.1 GCA_024640345.1 Woeseiaceae bacterium | reverse complement strand
ACCTGAGCAAGTTACTGACACATCTATACGACTTGCCACTTTTCATCCCCTTGTGGTGGGCGGCGCGTGACCGTGATGAATCGGGCTCACTTCTTTCGGAGGTGCGATCATGAAGTCATTAACAATCGTAATATTGGGCCTTGTGCTTTCGAGTTGCGCGCCGGATCAGGCAAGAAGCTCCGGCGTCTACATGCTGGTGGACACCTCGGGAACCTATCGCGAGGAAATACAGAAAGCACAGCAGATCATTCGCTATACGTTGTCGCGCCTGGATGCCGCGGACACTTTTGCTGTGGCGCGCGTCGATACCGGGAGCTTCAGTGAAAAAGATATCGTCGCGAAGATGACGTTTGACGATCGGCCAAGCACGGTTAATCGGCAGAAACGCCTTTTCGCCGAACAGGTACAGACCTTTGTCAATGATGCGAAATCATCGGCGTACACCGACATTACGGGCGGCCTGCTGCAAGCCGTCGAATACCTCAACGAAAAGGAGCCCGGCGCAAAAACCGTGCTGATTTTTTCTGACCTGAAGGAAGATCTGCAGGAGGGTTACATTCGAGATATAGAATTCAATCTCGATGGATTCGAAATCATCGCACTGAATGTGACGAAACTGAGGTCGGACAACGTGGATCCCCGTGAGTATCTGACTCGGCTGGATGAGTGGCAGACAAAAGTCGAAAAGTCCGGCGGCAGCTGGAAGGTGATCAATGATCTCGATGGCCTTGAAGGGCTTTTGTGAGATCCAGACAAGGCTCAGTTTTCGCACATTGACTCAATTTGTTACCGAAGGAATTCTGGCGCGAAACCGGTAGGGGCGAAGCACATCCTCTTCTGCATAGTCGATGCCAACGCGTGGGCTGACGATGATGTTGCCGGGCAGAATGTCGATCCGGTGATCCTCAATCCAGACCTGGTCGTCCTGCAGGCTAGCCCCGCTAAGGCTCGTGGTAATTCCCATTGCTTTTGCAAGTGACCCGGGACCGCCCAGCAATTTTTCGTCGATCGCTTTTTTTTGTCGTCGCTCGAGCATTACGTCGATGCCCTCGAGTGGACTGCCCGCTCGTATCAGCACCGCATGCGGAGTACCTTCCACGTTTGTCACGACATTGAACAGATGATGAATGCCATAGCAAAGATAGACGTAGGCTATGCCACCAGTCCCGAACATCGGTTCAGTTCGATTCGTTCGTTTGCCGCCGTATGCGTGGCTCGCCTTGTCCGTTACCCCGGCATAAGCTTCCGTTTCAGTAATGACGGCCCGGGTGAGGACTCCGTCAATTCGTGTGCTTAAGACCTTCCCCAGCAATTCACGACTGATGCTGACGACATCGGCCCGTAGATAGAATTCGTCCGCAAGAATCGACATTGAATGACGCTAGTGGCGGTCACCGTAATAGCTCAGCACCGTCGACCAGGCAATTCGCTGCAGCGCTTCCGCGACTTCTTCGCTGAGTCCCGCTGTATACGGGTGTCCGACCGGAGACTCGTCGAACATCGCCGCATAAAACGTGCAGGCAGCCAGGTAGCTGCCAGCCAGCGTCGGGTGCCGTAAATCGTCGATCCGGAGTTCAATACCGTTTTCTGAGCGGGTGGACATCTCGAATGCCAGCCCGACGGGAACAACCAGCGAACCCGTCTCGTTTCCGGCAGCCGTGTAGTTAGCGTTGAGCAATGCCGTCTGCCCAGGCTCGTTCGTTCGCGCCCAGGTCATGAACAAAACGGGCGAAGCACCAGACTCGCGAATCACCCGGACGAAATCCCGCACAGCCTGGCGAAACCCTTCGATGTCCTCATCTCGTATGGCCTCCAGGCTATGTCCCTGCAGAACAACCACGTCCCATTCGGCAGATCCGACCTGGGCGCGCAGAGCAGGTGCATGATGCGACAGCTTTGCACCGGAAATAGTCATTGCGCGAGTGATGCCGACCGGCTTGCCGGCCCCTACGACCATCTTCCGCACGTGGTTATGCAGTCCATTGTTGTAAAAGGTGAAACTATTGCCAACAAACAAAAGATTCTGCGGACTGTCAATTCTCCTGACATCCGGATCAGCCGTTGCAACTCCAAACAGCAATATGCCGATCAGGGCGAAGATGCGGTATCGTATTAGCCCCGATACTGGTGTCACCTTACGACTGAATTTTCTATGACCCGATTTCTTCACTTGCTCTTAATCCTTGCGGCTTTCTTTGCTGGTGCCTGCACGACGATTGAACCGCCTCCGACGAAATTCTGTGAGTCATCCAGCCTGCTCGTCGATGCGATGTTCGAGGGTGGAAATATCCATCATTGTACCGTGGAGGACGACGCCAGCGTCTCAATCGTCATTCAGCCCGAAGATGCGCCACCAATCAACCAGAGTCCATGGTATTCCTTTCGACTCAGTCCGAAGCAGGCAACCAACGCAACGATTAACATTTCATTTGTCGATGGCTACGCCCGGTACTGGCCAAAGACCAGCACCGACGGTTTGACCTGGACGAGGTTGCCAGAGGAGCAGGTCAGGCAACAGGAGGATGGCACCTCCATGTCGATATCGATTGCGCTGGACGAAACACCGGTATGGGTTTCCGCCCAGGAACGCCTGCTCCCGGCCTATTACGATGATTGGATCAGGGAGTTATCTGCCCACCCGGAGATTACGACGCTGACGCTGGGACGAAGCGTGCTGGGCCGACCTGTTCAGATGGCAAGGACAGGGTCTCGACCCGAAGTCGTCCTGTTTATCGGCCGGCAGCATCCTCCGGAGGTCACCGGCGCCATGGCCATGCGCAGCTTCATCGGCTCGGTGATGTCTGATTCCGAACTCGCAAGGAAATTTCGCGCACGGTTTTCGATTGTCATCATTCCATTGATCAATCCCGATGGCGTCGTGCTGGGTCACTGGCGACATAACGTCAACGGGGTCGACCTGAATCGTGACTGGGGCCCGTTTACACAACCCGAAACACAGAGCGTTGCGCGGCTGCTGGCGAAAATGGACAGTGAAAACGAATCGCCGAAACTCATGCTCGATTTTCACTCGACAAGGTCCAGCCTGTTCTATACCCAGATGCCGGGTGATTTTGATGAGCCGGTGGATTTTGCAACCGCGTGGTTAACTCGCTCACGCAAGCGTATCCCGGCATTCGAGTTCAAGCACGACCCGAGGCCGCCGTCCGGCCAGGACAATACGAAGAACTATTTTTTCGCTCACTACGGAATTCCGGCCATCACTTATGAAATTGGCGACGAAGTCGACCGGCAGGATATCGCCGAAACGACTCCTGTTTTTGCCGAGGAAATGATGCGACTGATGCTGGAGCGGTAAAAATCAGTCGCGGGGCCTGGCCCCGAGTCTCACTGCCTGCGCAACACCTTGCCGGGGCGCACTCCCGTCATTTCCCCGTTCAACAGAACCGCCTCACCGGAAACGAAAACATGCTGCGCACCTTCGGCATATTGGTGCGGGTTCTCGAAAGTCGCTTTATCGATGACCTTCGCCGGGTCAATAACAGCGATATCGGCGATCGCGCCCTGTGCAATGCGGCCGCGATTTTTGAGCCCTATCCTGTCTGCCGGCATCATCGTCATTTTGTGAATTGCCGTGTGGAGCGGCATAACACCGAGCTCACGCACGTAATAGCCCAGCACCCGCGCGAATGTACCGTAGTTCCTCGGATGAGGGACACGATCCGACGGACCCTCGACACCACCGTCCGATGCCGGCATGGTGACGGGATGGCGCATGATGTTGATCACGTCATCCGCATTGATCGCGTGAAAGACGGCGCTGCAGTTGCCCGCTTCGACAAGCTCCATGAGAAGCTCGGCGGCGTTTTCCTTACTGACTTCGCGCTCCTGCTGGCGCAGGAGTTCTGACAGGTTGAGACCATTGATGGTGTTGTCATGAGGACAGTTCGCCAACACCACGTTGGCCGGATCATTCCCGCCACGGTCAACTTCGATGCGATAGACAATATCGCTCTGCATGCGTGAGCGTTGTTCCGGATCCGCCATACGTGCCAGCAAGCTCGGTCGTCCGCCTTCGAGGCTCCAGCCCGGGAACAGGATAGTCAGGCTTGTCGACGAGGCGGTGTATGGATACTGGTCAATCGACACATCAACGCCGCGAGCAATTGCCTCATCCACCAGCTTCAGGGTTTCCGTTGATTTCCCCCACATCGGCGCGCCAACAATTTTGTGATGGGTCAGTTGCGTCGGCAATCCGCCCTCTTCTCCGATGCGAATGGTTTCTGCAACGCTTTTCAGGACATCCAGGCCTTCCTCGCGCATATGGCTGATATAGATGCCGTCGTATTCAGCGGCAACTTTAGCCAGCTCAATCACTTCTTCAGTTGTCGCGAAGCGCCCTGGCACGTAGATCAGTCCGGAAGAAAGGCCGTATGCCCCTTGCTCCATGCCCTTTCGGACCTCATCCCGCATCAGTTGCAGCTCTTCCTCCGATGGCGGCCTGGCTTCGTCACCGAGAATGAGTTCGCGAATCGAACCATGGCCAACAAAAGTGCCAAAATTAACCGAGGAAGGGCTTTGCTCAAGGGCCGTGAACGTTTCCGTGATCGGCAAAGGTGAGCTGCCATCCGGACCACCGATGACCGTCGTCACACCCTGGCGAATCTGGTTTTCCGCATCCGGCCAGCGAAAAATCCCGTCATCAAAGCTGTCGCGTACAGCGTGGCTGTGAATGTCGATAAATCCGGGAACGACGGCCTGACCAGTAACATCCAGACGTAATTCGGCGTCCCCGCCACTGAGATCGCCAATAGCGACGACTCGATCTCCGACGATTCCAACGTCCGTTACGACAGGCTCACTATCGTCCCCCGAATAAACGAAGCCGCCATGCAGGATAGTGTCGAAATGCTCAGGCGTCGCATTTGGCTGGCCGCAGCCTGCCAGAAGAATTATTAAAAGCAATGAACAGAACTTTTTCATCGGGGTTCTCGCAGAAAGTTAGTCCAACAGAACAGGGGCCAGATTTAGCGCCGCCAGCGAAACGATGACGATGCCGATAAGATTCAGAAATATTCCAGCCTTGACCATCTGCGGAATGCTGATGGCACCGGTCGAAAATACAATCGCATTCGGCGGCGTTGCAACAGGCAACATGAAGGCACAGCTGGCAGCGATGGTGATCGGCACAGTCAGTACGATTGGTGGCACACCGGCCTGTATCGCGATTGCACCCATCACAGGCAACAGCGTTGCGGTGGTCGCGAGATTACTGGTTAGTTCCGTAAGGAAGATCACCAGGGTGACCGCCGCCACCACAAGAACCGCGGTGCCCCAGACGCTGAGTGGCGCGAGTTGCTCTCCGAGCCACAGCGCCAGGCCGCTGCCCGAAACCGCCGCTGCAAGACTCAAACCACCGCCGAACAAAACGAGCACGCCCCACGGAAGTCGCCCCATATCTTCCCAGACCGCCAACCGCGGATTCGTTGAATTGCCACTGGGCAACAGAAACAAGAGCAACGCGGCTGTCAGCACGATGCCAGTATCGTTAACGCCGGTGATACCCAATGCCTCGGTGACAGGTTGCCTGAACATCCAGGAAAAAATCAGGCACGCGAATACAATGGCCACACGCTTCTCGGCGGCTGACATCGGCCCCAGCGCCACGCGAAGCTCCCTTAAATGTGTTTTAACCGCGTCGCTTGGCGGGATATCACACGGAAAGATGAAGCGCGTAAGACCGTACCACGCGATTGGCAACATGACGAAGCTGACCGGAATCCCGACCAGCATCCATCGCGCGAAGCTGATTTCAATACCGTAGTTCTCTGCCATGAATCCCATCAACAAGGCATTCGGCGGCGTGCCGATGAGCGTCGCCAATCCACCTATGCTTGCCGAGTAAGCAAGACCCAATAACATGGCGATCTGGAAGTTATCGCGTGTTTTCTCCGAAAGGTCGGGCACATTGTCTCGTATGACCATCGACACGGACAACACGATTGGCAACAACATCATGGTTGTCGACGTGTTCGTCATCCACATACTAAGAATCGCGCAAACGAACATGAACCCGCCGATCAGCCGGCGCCCGTCTGTCCCGGTTTTCGAAATGATCGCAAGCGCAATGCGCCGATGCAGGTTCCAGCGCTCGAGCGTGAGCGCCATGATAAAACCGCCGAGATACAGGTAGATGGTCGGATTGGCGTAAGGAGCCGCTGCGTCTCGAATACTCAGGATATCCAGGGGATCGAAAATCACCAGTGGAAGAAGAGCGGTGACCGGCACCGGTATGGCCTCGGTTGCCCACCAGACAGCCATCCACAATCCCACCGCCGCTACCCGCCAGGCTTCTGTCGACATAACGCCTTGCGACCCGTCCAGAGCGAACATCAACACAAAGATCAGAGGTCCAAGGACGCGACCAACGATCTGGTAGGTTTCGAGCGGTTGATTTCCTGACTGATCGGCCGTTCCGGATGAAGTCGTCAATACGTCGCACCTTTTGGAAATAATGAAGCCGCCGCAGACGGCCTTCAGTCCGCTGCAGCAAAAGTATATCCCATTGCAAAAAAAAGGGAGCCGCTGGCTCCCTTTTTTGGATTGCAGGTCGAGCTAGAAGCCCACGCTGAAATCGACGTACCAGCTTAACGGCAGGTCCCGGTGCATATCAGCAAAATACGCGAAACTGTCGTCAGCCAGTGGCGCACGTTCGTTTGTAAAGTTGTTGACGCCCAGACGAATCCGGTTATCACTGTTACGCCATCCGTTGAAACTGTAGTCGACAGACGCATTGTAAGTTGTCATCGACGGAATCACGTATTCCGTACCATCACTAAGCGTCAGCGAAGTTTGGATGAAGTCCCCGAACCTGACACCTGTCACAGAAGCGCCCCAGTCATTCTTGCGCCATCCCAATCGGACTGTGTGCTTCTCTTCGGCATTTCCATCCTGACGAATGAGGCTTGCAAACCCAACGACCGGAACATTGGCCGGTAATTCGCCAGATGCCTGTGCATCAAGCAATGCCGTGGCGTTCGGGCCTGGCTCCTGGTCATAGTCATCCAGGAACGAAGCAACATAACGGACACTAAAGTCGCCAATTCCGGTATCAAGGTCGTAATAGATACCAATGTCGTGACCCCTTACCAACCGGCGGTCAAGGTTTGCATACTGGTCATTCACCTGCACGACGGGTCCCATCGGACAGAGCCCGGCATCGGTGTAGACCATCGCTTCAGCTGCAGTCAGCGTTGACGGATCCTCACGAATCACTCTCGGGTTTCCGACAATCGCGCCACAATTCGCATC
This sequence comes from Woeseiaceae bacterium, assembly GCA_024640345.1. Taxonomy (GTDB): domain Bacteria; phylum Pseudomonadota; class Gammaproteobacteria; order Steroidobacterales; family Woeseiaceae; genus SZUA-117. The sequence goes on along the minus strand of JAHEFD010000009.1, from coordinate 63,482 downwards.
GCCGGCGCGTATTCGATAGAGCAGATCCAGCGCTGTGTGATTCTCCTCACCAAACAGGCCGATCGTGTTCTCTTTGTCGATCTCCCAGTAATCCAGAGTCAGCGTCAGACCTTCAATCGGTTCCAGTACAAGGCCGATGTTCGTATTGTCTGACTTTTCTGGCACGAGTTCGCTGCTGCCTCCAGCGAGTCGCTGCATACTGTAAGTACAGTCAAGAACTGCTTCGGTTGGATCCGCGTAGTAACAGGCGAAATCATCGCGCGTATTTGACCGCGCCACATCGCCTTCGTTGACTGTCACCAGGTTGGGCACCCTGAATGCCTGCGACCAGGATCCGCGAACCAGCAGCATATCAATGGGTCGCCAACCGAATGCGAACTTGCCAACAGTCGTGTTCCCGATGTCGGAAAAGTCTTCAAACCGGGCTGCCAGCTGCACGTCCAGCTTCTCAAACAGCGGAATCTGTAACTCGGAAAACAGCGACGTTACCGTCCTGTCTCCACTGCTGTCCGAGCTCGGACTTGAGTTCATGACGTCAGAAACGTATGGAAACGTATTGCCGGAGTTATCGACAAAACTGATGGTTCCATCAAGGCGCGGGTCCCTGTCGTCAATGAACGATTCGTTGCGCAATTCGACACCGGCTAGGATACCTACCGGACCCGCCGGCATTTCAAACAGGTCATTTCGCGAGATCTTGAAGTCAATCATCTTCAACTGAGTCTCGTTATCCCTCCGAACGTCGATCAAAGCACGTTCGATATTGCTGTTCAGGCGACCGGAAAACGGATTGATTGCTGCGGCTGTCGTATCGTTCAGACCAATTTGCAGAAGCTCGTTGGAAATACGGTTATGGGTAATATCTTCCCTCGTTGCTTTCGACCAGACCACTGCAGTATCCCAGTCCCAGTTACCCAATTCGCCTCTGAACCCCTGCAGGAAACGGAACACCCTGCCATCGTTGTCGACGACGCGCGGTACCTGTGCCCAGCGATAATTATCGAACGTCATTTCCAGGCCCTCGGGCGGCACCAACGTGCCGATTACGCTGTCCGGCAGACGATTCGGAGACCCAACCGGGCCGAATGGGTTGTAGTAATTATCTGCTGCAATGCTGTGTTGGGCGACGGCACTGAGTCTCGTCGACGCATGTCGCAGCGTGTTCGTATTGGACAGGTAGTATGAAAATTCAGTGTAGGCTTCCATGCCGTTGTCAAATTCGTGATTCATAAACGCATAGATATTTGCACGATCGAGCGCTGAATAGAGGTCACGATTCTCATTGTTGTTGTAACGGTAGGTACCCTGGCCATCCACACCGCCACAGGTTCCATAGCCCAGATCCCACTGGCAGCGAGAGTCGCCCGCCGGATAGGTCTCAAATTCTCCGGCGCTGTCCCAGATTATGCCGGTCAGGCCAAGCGCCGCGACACTCGAGCGAATATCGTACTGTCCGTATTCGGAGTTAGCGCTGGTGTTTCTGAATGAAGTAGACCCGGACCACGGTGAGTTTGCCGGTACGAGATACCGAATTTCGGAATCCGCCCACTTGGGATCGTCCTGGGAATTGACCCGGTCGCGGCGATAATAATCGGCAAAAACGCTGATGTTGGTCGCACCACCATTAAACGTCTTTCCCCACTCAAGAGAGAGCCGGTTGTCGTTACGGGGCAACCCGTCGAAACCGACGTATCGCGCACCAATTCTGAACCCGTCAAAATCAGTCTTCAAAACGTAATTGGCAACACCGGCCACAGCGTCCGCACCGTAAATAGCCGACGCGCCTTCCCGAAGAATCTCCAGTCTTTCGAGTCCATAAACTGGCAGTGTCTGGGAGTTGGCAGTGTTTACCGGGATAAAGCTACCACCGACCGCTTCGGTCTGGTAACTGGCTGCATTTACCAACCTGCGACCATTAAGCAACACCAGGGTATTGCCGGTGCCAAGGTTCCGCAGGTTGAATGCGCCAATATCACCGCGAGCCGAGTTAACGCCGCCACTGATATTTTCTGATTCGCTGAAGAAGTTCTGGCCCTGCTCAGACATGAACTCCAGCAGCTCATCGCCCGAATCGATACCAAGTGCCTCGATATCCGCCGCCTGAACGACCGATACGGGCAATGCTTCGGAAATATTCGCACCCCGGATCTGTGTACCGGTTACGACGATTTCTTCAACCTCGTCGTCTTCCTGTGCAACGGACACGCCGCTCAGTGACAATGCGGCTGCCCCGGCGACAAAAGTGGCAAGGCGCAAGCAGCTGCGCAGACCTTCATTACGTGAAAACATGGTCTTTCCCCTCAAATTACTTGTGTGAATCTGCTTTAGGTGAATCTGTGCCTACCTGTCTCGCATTCGGTGGGCCTGACCAGTCATGATGCTCGAAAAAGTCAGCTGGATCCACCAAAAAACAACATCTGAAACGTTTGAAACTATTAATTAATGAAAGTTTGTGGTCAAAAACCAACAACCAGCGAGCCCGACCGTAGTTGCTTTGAGCACGACAAATGCTGCCCAGGACGAGGAGACGTTAAATTGCGGGAAACGCTAAGGGCCGGCGTTTCCGATCAGAGATGCGCGCTTTGAATGACCGCCTCGGCCTCGGCCCGGTGTTTGTCATAGTAGTAAGGTTGCGCGCCGAGGAAATACAAAAGGTAAAGGCGGTCTCCAGCGACAAACGCACCCACGGAACCGCGGTACTTCGGACTGTCGGTTACAGTCGCGGTGAGATTAAATAGGATTCCGTTAATGTCGCCGAATCGATGTGGGCGCAGGTTTTCGGTGCTGATAACCGATTGACCTTCACCTAATAACTTCAGCATGGTTGATTCGACCAGCTCCTCGAGTTCGTTCGGCAACATGTCGGCCCTGAAAACGGGTAGCGCAGCTGATTTATTCCGCGAGACAAGTATCGCCTCACCATCGGGGATGCCCGGAACGATCACCAGGCGATCGAGCAACATGCCATCCTTTGTCCAGGTTTGTGCGCCACTCCGTGCAGATGGCGTCTGCATACCGGGGGCCTTGTTCCAGCCGGCGCCAACCTGAACGTTCAGATCCTGAACAGCGACAGAACCTGCAGTTACCAGCGAGTAGCCAGTAGCACATCCGGAAAGCGCAACAACGATTGCCAAAAGAAGAATACGTGTGCACTTCATTGTGCTTCCTCCGCGAGATAAAACTCGATCATTGCCCTGTCGGACGCTTCCGGACTGACCTCCAGGTATTGACGAAAATGATCCTTCGCTCGCTGCAGGTCTTTCGATCTCAGGTACAGATATCCGAGGTTCTTGTATGCCGGTGCCGGTGCTGACCCACTCTCAATGGACTTGGTGTAAGCGGCGATTGCAAGATCCTGATCGCCGTCCGCAGCCCGCTGTCGATACATTTCACCAAAAAAATAATTAACCAGTCCCGGGTTTACGCCCATCCTGGTATGCCGCTCAAGAATGCTCCTGGTCCTGCCGAAACGATTGGTGTCGAGTTGATCCTCCATCAGCAGCAGGTAATTGCTGTTTAATATGTCGAGCAGTTCCTGATCAGTGATTGGCTCAACATCCGGCGGACCGTACCTGCCATCGACATAACTTTTCAGGTAGCTCGCCCGAGTTTCCGAGTTCGGATGGGTTTGCGAAAAAATGCCGGCCTTTTCGCTTTTAACTTCAGCAGCCGCCTCCTCCTCGAGCAACTGGTACCACACTCGGTAGGATGCGTGTGGATCGTAGTTAGCCTCGGCCAGCAAGCGCGTGCCCAGGAGATCTGCTTCCGTTTCCTGCTCGCGATTGAACGACAGGTAGTTGAGAATTGCAGCGGCCTGCCCGAGCGGGGCGGACACTCCGGTCAATACGGCGAAACCCAGGTCGAAGAAGCTGGCCTGGGCCATCTTGGCCTTTAGCTGGCGAAAACCCTGCAGCGAATGAAGCCGAGTGTAGTGTGCAATCTCGTGACCGATGACAGCCGCTATCTCGTCGGTTGATGACGCGCGAACGATCAGCCCGGTCCACACCTGCATCATTCCGGTAGCGGTCATCGATGCGTTGAACCCGGGGTTCCTGACGAGGTATACGCGGAAGTCGTTGCAATAGTCACCCGCGACCCGGCAGACAATACCCTCAACGTAATTTCTGAGCCCGGCATCCCGGACAAGGAGCGCCGACTTGTTTAACTGTCGCTCCATTTCCTCGAATTCCATCCATAAGCCTTGCTCATCCTGGGCCTCTTCCGGTTGATAACCTGGCTCAATAAGATGATTGAGTTCGGACTCCGCCGATACCCGCAGAGAAAAAATCAGCAGCAATATGGCGAAGTAAAGTTTGCCCATCGATGTAATCATTCTGCCTGACCGATTACCTGCGCCGTCGGAATATCCTTAAAGAGGGTTTTAACCGCAGCAGCCGCGCCACCTTCATCACGCAATTCACCACTACCGGCGCCGACAACGTTAAACCACACGATATCTCCGGTGTGCAGATCCACCAATGATGCAAACCCCGTCTCAGAGCCGGTTTGCACGTATCCGCCTGCAGCAGCTGCAAGAATGGCGAATGCTACCCGACCGCCTGATGCCTGGTAGTCCCTGTAATAGACAAACAGGGCGTAATCGGCGTTGTGCTCATCAGCGAGCACTTCGATGCCGGGTCCCAATGACCAGTCGAAAACTTGCCCGCTGTTCTTGCCAGGCAGCTTCATCGAGCCGAAATGATGAGTGAGAATGGTTGCGCCAACTGTCGCGTGCAGACTCTCATATTCAAATTCTGTCTCGCCCATGTCGTCCGGGTCCAGAACAGTCAGGTCAGTACCGATCGACTGTGCAAAATCCTGCGTCGCGCTTGTGAAGTTAGCTTGTGCGGCCTTTGTCCACTCGGCATGCGGCTCGGGTAGTCCGCCAGCGGATAAAAGGTAATATCGAATATCCGGCGGCATCAGGATAACGCGCGGATTTTTGGCAACCGACTCAAGCTTGTCGACTTGCTGGACGTTCCTGGTTGACGTGCACGCCGAAAACAGGCCGGCAAACAACAGCAACACGGCTAAACGTGCGTACGCGGCAGGGAGCCTGGAACCGGATATCGTCTGCATCATGCGATCCTCAGAAACGTGATGAGCCCGTCCATTCTATTATGAATCGGAACGCTTCATGTGATGCCGGCTTCCCTGCTCATCGGGATTGAAAAAATGCGGCGAGTTGAACTCACCTCCTCGACATACTCCTGGCACCCAAGTCCTGATCAGGATGTCCCGTCCTTGATATCGGTACGATTTCTGAGAGCTGCCGGCCCCTGCCGGTCGTCAGGCAACGTTAGCGCGCGGCAGAATATCCGTCAGTGCGTTAAGAGTGACATCAATTTCAGCGCTGGTATTGTAATGAACCGGCCCGATTCGCACACCGCCGCCCGCATCATAGATCCCCAGTGACCTGGCCGCTTCGACAGCATAGACGTGACCGCTCCAGACGAAGATGTTTCTTGCTGCCAGCGATGCAGCAATGTCATCCGGGTTTTGACCATCCACGGTAAATGAGACGGTCGGTACCCGTCGATCAAGCGAATCTGCCGACACTATTCCCTGCACACGAACTCCCGGGAGTTGTTGCAGTCCGGTAATCAACTGCCTTGCAAGGCCCTTTTCATAGTCCAGGAGGCAGTCCATTGCTGCATGAACATATTGCCGCCGTCCGGAAAAGTGATTGTATTTTTCATGATAATGCCCGGACATCGTTTCACCGATCCACGAAAAATAATTCACCGCTGCCAGCGTTCCGGCCATTCCCTCGTGACTTTGCGTGCCGGTTTCAAAACAACCCGGAATTTCCTCAGGCGCAGGACGGACTTTGTATGGCGTCAATCTTTCCATGACTTCGCGCCGGCCCCACAATATTCCCTGGTGCGGACCAAAGAATTTATAGGCAGAACAAACCATAAAATCACAGCCGATTTCCTGCACATCAGTGGAAACATGAGGTACAGACTGCACCGCGTCGATGTAAGTCATCACGCCGGCACTTCTCGCCTTCGCGCAGATTGATTTGACGTCATTAATTGTGCCCGTCAGGTTGCTCGCCGCACCTATACAGATAAGGCGTGTTTTCTCACTCAGCAGAGCATCGAGTTTGTCCAGCTCGAATTCGAATGTCTCGGTATTGAACGGCAGCCATTTGACGGTAAGTCCGAGATCTTCTGCCATCATCAGCCACGGCCCGACATTTGCATCGTGATCCATTCGCGACAATATGATTTCGTCGCCTTGCTGCAGAAGTCGTCCAATGGATCGTGACATGTGCAGCGTAATCGTCGTCATGTTCTGGCCGAACACGATCTCATCCGGTGAGGCAGCGTTCAACAGATCAGCCATCGCCTGGTGCGCGTCGTCGATCAGCAGATCAACCTTCTGTGACGTGCGAAACTCGCCGTGAACGTTCGCGTTCGATTCTATAAGACACTCGGCCATTTTTTCGACGACGGAATCCGGTACCTGCGTGCCGGCAGGATTATCGAAATAGATGCGCGGCTGGCCCGCGTCCGTTATTGCCAGGGCCGGAAACCGGGCGCGAACTGCGTCTAGGTCAAATTGCATAGGAAAACCTGTGGGTGCTGTTTAGTGTTAACGATCAGCGGCGCAAACGTTTTGCTCTTTGACGCCGGACCGGTTGAATCTCCTGATCCTGGCCACCCCATTTCTCGCGATGAGCATCGGCAGCCTCCTGGCGTACCTTGGCATGGCGCGATGTCAGCAGCAGGGAACCTGGGTCGCAGACTTCAGCTTTGATCAAGCCGAGATCGCTGGCCGCATCAAATAGACTCGGATACCAGCGCTCCCAGTTGGGCAAAAGCTGTTCAACTTGTTTGCGGAGATTCATCGGCCGAATGTATACGAGGCCGCCCGGTATGACAATGTCAGCGCCTGCAGATTCAGGCATCAACTGCAGGATACTATTCCTCCAGCATTCGACCAATCATTAATGCTGTAGCAAGCAACATTGCGCCCATAATGATCGTTGACGAGGGTGGCAAGCCATTAACCGGCAAATTTTCCAGGCTGTACCGGACCGTCGGCATAGATCCCAACAATTCAGGTAAAGCATTCGCCAGCTGCATTATCGGCCTGGCGCTGATAGCTGCACCAATTACAAATGCGAACGGCAGAGAAAGTCTGCGCACCCACATTTGACGCCTGACACGCGATACCACTCGTACCGAAAAACCATCGTCTCGTACAGGCTCGGACCTGAACAGAGACTCCAGCCTCATGTCTTCTCTATCTTTAAGTCTGTCAGCCATATTTATGATCTTCGATTCCAAAACTTTCCCTGACTTTTTCCTTGCCGCGAAAAATAATCGATTTCACAGTACCAATCGGCAGATTCGCAGCGTCGCCGATTTCCCTGTGCGACAGCCCGCAAGCATAAGAAAGAATCATCACTGCTCTCTCTTCTTCCGTCAAGACTGCCAAGAACTTGTCGAGGTCTGATATCTCATCAGAATCCTCTGTATGCCGGCTCCCGATTGCATCCGCGTCATCTCCTATTTCCGCCAGGATCTCGACGTATCTTTTAGATTTTCGTTTCGATTGCAGAAACGTTGTATAGGCGACTTTGAGTAACCAGCCAATAAATGTTCCCTGGCCTGTAAACGTATGCAACTTGTCCCAGGCATGAAGAAATGCATCCTGCGCAAGGTCATCTGCCAGTTCATAGTCACGCGAAAGCTTGCGCAGAAAATTTCGCACCTGCGACTGGTGGCGACGCACCAGCTCGCCGAACGCGTCGGCATCCTGCTGTGCCACCACCTGGGCAACCAGGTCATTATCGCTAACCCCTGGTGCCCCCGAATTTCCGTGGATGGAAATTATTGCTTACGCGCCCCATAACGCCACATCATGATGTACGCAATACCGACTAAGGTCGGGAATGACGCGATACCCAACATCGGTCCGATCGCATCCTCTTCACCGACGCCAACAGCGAGAAGACACATGGCCAGACCCAGCGCTATCCAGACCATACCGCGCCGCAAGTCCCGGTCTTTCGGTGGCTCGGGTTCGCCAATTTGCCTGATAAATTCCGGGCTCAGTTCGGTGCCCTTATCCAGCGCCAGCCTGATCGTCTGCTGCGTCTCCACTTTTGCTCTGAACTTCAGGTAAAACCAGACGATGAATGTCACTGCCATCGCGATAAACATCACAATCGGGATAAGTTCTTCAGCCATTTTTTAGCTCCAAAAAAAATCACGCAGCGTCGCTGCTCTTCAACTGGTAGATGTCTGCCGGGCCCGAATTGGATGCAAAAATTTTCAGGTGTCAATTCAACTTTTTTATTTCTTTATTTTCAATAACTTAAGTGGCTCACGTGGCGATATGAACAGAAACGTCTCAGCAAACGGGTATTTCCCCGTGCGATGTGCCCGGTACCGGCTTGCCCCTGGTCTCATCCTGGACCGTCCAGGGGCGCGGACAGGCCTCGTCAGACAAGCGCTCCGCCGGATCGACCGTGACACCAGTTCCGGGCCTACAAGTCTTGCGGCAGGATAATTCCCAGCTCTTTTCGTTTCACCCGCCACAACGCGATCAGCTCGGCGTATTTCTCCGGCTCCTCTTTCGCGAGATTGGCGGACTCGCCGGGGTCGGTTGCCAGGTCGAATAACTCGAATTTTTTCTCGTCAAACGGCGGGTCGAGCGTCGAAATCTTCCACTGGCCTTGCCTGAGATAAGCGCGCCCCCCGGTGTACTGCGTGGTGACGTAATTATCGGCATGCACTTCGTCCGCTGAACCGGACATGAAATTAACAAGGCTCTCGCCGAGCATTGGACGGACCGAACCATCATCGGGATAGCGTGCGCCCGCAATTTCCAGGAAGGTTGGTGCAATATCCATGACTGTCATGTACGCCGAACTGATATCACCCCTGTTTGCGACTCCGGGACCCGACACCACCATTGCCGCAACGATGCCGCCTTCGCGGGTGTAGCCTTTGTATTTACTAAATGGCACCGAACCGGCCTCTGCCCATTCTAGGTCGTAGGCAACGAAGGACTCTGCAGTGCCCATTTTTTCGTAGTCATCGTCGTAGTGAGATCGAAGGTATTCTTTGTAGGGCCCCCGATCAAAGAAATCACCACCATCGGCACCATTGTCGGACATGAAGACAATCAGTGTATTTTCATATAGACCGTTCGTTTTCAGATACTCGAACAACCGACCAACATGATCATCGAGATTGTCGACCATCGCAGCGTACAACTCCATCTGCCTGGACTCGCGACGCTTCTTCTCCGGAGACAACTCATCCCACAGCGGTACTGCATCGTTTCGGGCTGGCAATTCCATCGATAGCGGAATGATGCCCGCTTCCTTCAACGCATCGAAGCGACGCACACGCAATGCGTCATAGCCTTCGTCGTAATGTCCTGCGTAAAGATCCAGGTAATCATCCGGCACCTGCAGCGGCCAGTGCGGAGATGTGTACGACGCAAATGCGAAGAACGGTTTTCCGTCACCTTTATTCTCGTCGATAAATCCAATCAGTCGGTCTGTATATAACTCCGTTGAGTAACTGCCCTCCGGATAATCTACCAATCTTCTATCTTCACGAAATGTCAGCCCGCCTTCCCTGAGCCCTATCGAATTAAAGTGAGAACCACCGCCGTCGAGCATGGCATAAGACCGACTAAACCCAGCTGCATGCGGGCTCGATTCCTCGGTCAGGCCGAGGTGCCACTTGCCCGCCATGTAAGTGTGATACCCGGCCTCCTGGAGCAAGCGGGGAAACGGCATGATTCGATCCGACAGGCTGTTTTCGTACCCGCGGACCGGAGAGCCGAGAATACCCAGTGTGTTTTGCCTGGCCATGCCGGCCACGTGGTTATTATTGCCACTGAACAACATGGCTCGCGTAATCGCGCACGATGGTCCGGTGTGGAACTGCGTCAGCAGCAGGCCGTCTGCGGCGAGCGAATCGATATTCGGCGTCTCAATATCTCCACCATAGGCACCGAGATCCGTGTAACCGAGATCATCCGCAACGATCAGGAGGATATTTGGTCGGTTGTCGGATCCAACAGGGGCCGCGGACTCGATGGAAGAATCACCGCATGCCGTGAGAAAACCAGGAATACTCAGTATCAGGACAATAACTCGTCGGATGTTCATGAGATGGTCCTCAGCTACGAAGTGCGTTGAATTCCCGAATATCGCCTAAGTTTTTCGACCATGCCATAGCGCGAGCAGCTCCGCCTCTCGCTCCGCACTTGGACCTGCTTTCAACGTCGCGGTACGTTCCGGCGGCAATGTCTTCCACCAGGCGATCGTGTCGCGGGCCGTCTCACGCGTCGGCCGGTTCTTCAGGCCCGCGGCGGCGGCGCGACTGCCATCAACCGTCAACAACCGTGCGCTTTCCCCGTCAGGATCCTCCCAGATTGGCAGAACGACGTTGTCCTGCCCTTTCAGGAACTGAGCACTTACCCAGGTCGGCGTCGTATCTGCTGCAGTCACGGCGAGACAGTCTTCCAGCAATTCGCCCATTTTGAATGAGCCTTTCGGCGTGACCGTGTTGAAGACGCCGGCAATTTTCTTTTCGAGACAATCCATCGTAAAAACGGCCAGGTCTCGCACATCGATAATCTGAATGTCGTCATCTGGTGTGCCTGGCCATAACATCGCGCCACCGCGTAGTGTACGAACCGGCCAGTAGGTGTACCGATCTGTCCTGTCACCGGGGCCGCAGATATAGGTGGGGCGCAATACGGTCGTACGATTCGCGCCGATCTCGGAGATAACGCGCTGCTCACAGAGTGCTTTCAACGGCCCGTAAGTCTCGCCGGTGACTTCCTCTGCCGTTGGATCCTCGAGTGTACCGACCGCGGTATCTTCATCGACAGGCTGTGAAAAATCACTATAGACCGATATCGTGGAAATATAGACATACTGGGACACAACCGGGGCAAGCAGTTTCGCCGAATCCTCGACATGTCTCGGCACATATCCGGAATTGTCGACGACGACATCCCAGCTTCCGCCTTCAAGCGCACCAAGTCCGTTGTTCCTGTCACCCACATGCAATGTCAGGTCCGGAAACAGGTCGCTGTCCGTTCGACCCCTGTTAAACAACTCAACTTCATGCCCGCGACGCAATGCCTCGCGAACCATGTGTGGTCCAATAAAACCTGTCCCTCCAAGAATCAGGATTCGCAGCGGACGCCAGGGCGCCGCGCTAACGACTTCGTCCGCCGACATTTCACTGGTACAACCGGCGGCAACCGCCGCGCTACCCATGAGACTTGCCTTCAGGAATCGTCGCCTGGTGTTATTCATACGTTTCTCTGCCTTTCGTTGCCTTCATGGATCATGACGATTGACGTCGCCAACCTCAAACGAAACGCCTGAAACAGGGCTAATCCGGCCTCTTTAGCAATTGAATTGCTGGTGAAGCAGAACTGATTCCTCTTTGCTCCCCAACTCAGCCCCTGACTTCTATTCGTCAGTGTTCGTTCAGGCATCGGTCAAACCAGCGTACCACGCCACCTTGATTTCATTGTAGGGCGCGAAAGCAGGAATTGCGATCGGTACTGTAATTCCGGCCGGGGTATTGGCAAAGCAGGGTCAGGGGCAAGGACCCGACTGGTCTATCGGTACCTGCCCATCAGCTTGGCGAGCTCGCCGGCGCCCGGGTTCAATTCATCGTATGACAATTTTGACAGCGGCGTCGCGACAGTTCCCGCATCACTATGCATGTCTCCAACGCCCTCGTCGATATACAGCAGTCCGGTGATAATCTCGCCCTTGTGAATGCTGTCACGCAGGAAAGAGAACGCCGCCGCCCGGCTTGTCGGATCGTAATCCTTGTCCAGCTTTCGGAATACTATTTTGCTGCCGTCATGCAGCTTGACCGGCATCGACTCGCCCTCATTATATGCGGCAACGATTTCGTCACTTGGCGGAATAAAATCTGCGTCGATAACGTGATGAAAATGTTTCCTGGTGTGCGCGTAACTTTTGGTCGAACCTTCGTTATCATTAAACGTAACGCACGGGCTGATGACATCCAGTAAAGCAAATCCCTCATGCATCAGCGCACCCTTGATAAGCGGCACGAGTTGATGCTTGTCTCCCGAAAAGCTTCGGGCTATGTATGTTGCACCCAGGCCAATCGCCGTACTGACCGGATCAATCGGCATCTGGCGGTTGGGAGCCGCCTTCTTCGCGATGCTGCCAACATCCGCCGATGCCGAATACTGGCCTTTTGTAAGGCCATACACGCCATTGTTTTCGATGACGTAGCACATGTTGAGATTACGACGGATAACGTGTGCAAACTGCCCCATGCCGATTGACAATGAATCACCGTCACCGGACACGCCGATATAAGTCAGGTCGCGATTCGCGGCGTTCGCACCGGTCGTGACAGACGCCATTCGGCCATGTACGGAATTGAATCCGTGCGCCTGGCTGACAAAGTAAGCGGGCGTTTTCGACGAACAGCCGATGCCGCTCATTTTTGCCAGCATATGCGGCTCGATTCCCAATTCGAATACAGCCTGGATAATGGCAGCGGTAATGGAATCGTGGCCACAACCTGCACACAACGTTGAAACAGCGCCTTCGTAATCGCGCTCCGTCAGGCCGAGTTTGTTACGCGGCGACTTCGGGTGTGAAACTTTCGGCTTGGCGATGTAGCTCATGTTATTTCTCTCGGCCGGTCAGGCAGCCTGTCCCTTTGATGTTTCTTTCAGCACTTGCTCGACAACAAAACTCGAACTCAATGGCAGTCCATTGTAATGCAGCATTGATACCAGTTTTTTGGGATCGGCATCGGCATCCAGCATCAACAGTGACCGCAGTTGAGCATCCCGATTCTGTTCAAGTACGTAGATCCGATCGTGTTTATCGATGAAGTCCATGACGGCTTTTGTGAAAGGAAAAGCCTTGACGCGGCAATAATTCAATCCGACATTAAGATTATTCAGGTCGTGTAGTGCCTCTTTGGCTGCGCCATCACAGCTGCCAAGCGTCAGAATCGCGTGCTTGTTGATTTTCGAATACTCAATTTCCGCTTCCGGTACCAGCGTTCGCGCTGTTTCCCACTTGACCAGTAAACGGTCAATAACTTCCTGGTACTCCGCGGCGTCTTCCGTGTAGCCGCCAAATTTCGTATGTCCGGAACCACGCGTAAAGTACGCCCCCTTGCCATGCACGCCGGGCAAAGTTCGATAAGGTATTCCGTCGCCGTCCACATCGAGATATCGATAAAAACGTTCCATTTCCTCCAGCTGTTCGGCATTCAGGACCTTGCCTCGGTCGGGAACATATTTGTCATCCCACTTCAGATCCGGGCACATCCAGTCGTTCATGCCAATGTCCAGGTCTGACAACACCATAACCGGTGTTTGCAGTCGCTCCGCGAGATCAAACGCGGTTGAAGCCATATAAAAGCACTCCTCTGGATTTGCCGGAAACAGCAGAACATGCTTGGTGTCACCATGGGAGGCGTAGGCGCAAATCATCAGGTCGCATTGCTGCGTTCTTGTCGGCATGCCAGTTGACGGGCCAGTTCGTTGCACATCGAAAATGACCGTTGGAACCTCGGCGTAGTAAGCGAAGCCGATGAACTCGCTCATAAGCGAAATTCCAGGCCCGCTCGTTGGCGTGAATGCGCGCGCGCCGTTCCATGCTGCGCCAAGAACCATGCCGATCGCAGCGAGCTCGTCTTCAGCCTGGATAATGCAATATTTCTTGTCGCCGGATTTCTCATCCACGCGATACTTCTTGCAAAACGATGTATAGGCATCCATCAGCGATGTCGATGGGGTGATCGGGTACCACGCGCCAACGGTTGCACCGGCGTAGACGCAGCCGAGGCCTGCAGCCGTGTTTCCGTCAATGATGATGTGGCCCTTGGTTTTATCCATCGCCTCAACTTTTACGGGAAGCGGGCAGGAAAAATTCTTAACAGCGTAATCGTAACCGAGTCGAATGGCGTCCAGGTTTGAATCGATCAGATGCTTTTTCGACGCGAAGGTCTCGCTCAACAGTGTCTTGATAACGTCGAGATCGATATCGAGCAGTGCAGCGATCACGCCGACGTACGCAATGTTTTTCATCAATATTCGTGCGCGTGCCGTATCGAAGTGTTCATTACACATCCGAGAGAGTGGCACGCCGAAGACGTTGATATCTTCACGCTCCAGCAAACGGTTTCGGGGCCAGGTTGAATCATATATCAGCCATCCGCCAGGTGAGACAGCCGCCAGATCTGCCTTGTAGGTTTGCGCATTCATCGCAATCATCAGGTCGATCTTGTCGGTTCTGGACTGGTAGCCCTCGCCGGTTACCCGAATCTCGTACCAGGTCGGCAAGCCCTGAATATTGGAAGGAAAATAATTCTTTCCGACAACCGGTATTCCCATGCGAAAAATCGCCTTCATCAGAAGACCATTTGCACTTGCCGAGCCGGTCCCATTGACCGTGGCAATCTTGATGACAACATCGTTCACTCTGGACACGGGAGCTCTACCTCAGGGAGTGTCGTTGAATCTGGACAGGCACGGCATCTAACATCAGTTGTCCTGATCAGGCTATCGAATTATTCACCGGCCACACGTGCTCGATGGGCGGGCGCTGGATCTGGTTGGTCACTCGCATGCGGAATCAGGATCTCGGACTTTTGCATATCCCAGGCGCCTGTCGGACAGCGCTCTGCGCACAAGCTGCAGTGAACACAAAGATCTTCGTCCTTGACCATGACGCGACCGGTCTGCGGAAGGCCGTCAGACACATAGAGCGCCTGATCCAGATTTTCTGCCGGAGCAGACAGCCGCGTCCGGAGGTCTTCTTCGTCGCCATTCGCCGTGATAGTAAGGCAGTTCACCGGGCAAATATCGATACAGGCATCACACTCAATACAAAGACTTGCAGTGAATTCTGTCTGGATGTCGCAGTTCAGGCAGCGTTCGACTTCCTGAATCGTCTGTTCGACGCTATATCCAAGCTCGACTTCAATATTGAGTTTCTTGAAACGCTCCTTGAGATCGACGTGGGGCATCAACCGTCGTTCAGCCGAGTCATAGCTGTTGGAGAAACTCCATTCATGTATGCCCATCTTCTGACTGCTCAAAGTCACGCCACGAGGGAGCCGGTCCGCCAGGTCTTCGCCGCTACAATACTTGTGAATCGAGATTGCGGCTTCGTGCCCGTGCGCGACGGCCCAGATGATGTTCTTGGGGCCGAAGGCGGAATCTCCGCCGAAAAAAACACCTTCACGCGAGCACATCATGGTCGTTTCATCGACAATCGGACATTCCCAGTCATTGAACTCAATACCGATGTCCCGCTCAATCCACGGAAACGCATTGTCCTGGCCAATCGCCAGAATGACATCATCACAAGGAATCGTTACCTCACCGACAGCGGTTCCGCGATCAATCTGACCTTTCTCGTCGATTTTGTATTCCATCTGGTCGAACTTCATTCCAACCAGCTTGCCGTCTTCTACGACAAACTCTTTGGGCGAATGATTGATAACTATCTCGACATTTTCTTCTTCGGCGTCTTCGAGCTCCCACTCAGATGCTTTGAAGAACCCGCGCGGCTTTCTTGCCATCACTTTCACGTTCTTTGCGCCGATTCGAAGTGACGTGCGGCAGCAATCCATCGCTGTATTGCCGACTCCGATGATCAGAACATTCTCACCAATCTTTTTGACGTGTTCGAAGGCGACCGACTCGAGCCAGTCAATGCCGATATGAATGTTTTTGGTGTCATAACGTCCAGGCAATTTCAGCTCTTTGCCGCGCGGCGCCCCGGTACCAACGAAGACGGCGTCGAATCCACCTTCATCCAGCAGTTTCTTCATGCTGTCGATGCGGTGATTCAATTTCAGGTCAGCACCCATGTCGACGATGTAAGCAATTTCCTCGTCCAGGACTGCCGGTGGCAGACGGAATTGCGGAATATTGGTCCTCATCAGGCCACCCGTTGTGGCCAGCGCCTCGAAGATCGTAACTTCGTACCCGAGCGGGATGAGATCGTTCGCAACCGCGAGTGAAGCACAACCGGCTCCCAGCAGGGCAATCTTCTTTCCGTTCGTAACTTGCGGCGCCTTCGGCAGCCTGGCGGTGATGTCATCACGGTGATCCGCAGCGACCCGCTTCAATCGACAAATTGCGACTGGCTTGTCCTCAACGCGACCTCGCCGGCACGCCGGCTCGCAGGGTCGATCACAAACGCGCCCGAGAATGCCCGGAAATACGTTGGACTTCCGGTTAAGCATGTAAGCGTCGGAGAACTGCCCTTGCGCAATCATGCGAATATAGCCAGGAACGTCAGTGTGCGCGGGACACGCCCACTGGCAGTCTACGACCTTGTGATAGTAATCGGGATTGGTGGTATCGGTTGGCTTCATTTGGATGACACGCGGATGGCGCTCCTGCTATCCGACGGGTACCGCCGCTGCTTTATGTTGCGCGTAGGATAGCGGGATCGACCGGAAAGTAAACTTTTTTGAAATGATTGCTGGTTGCAGTGCAATTCCAGGTAACCCTCTAATATAAAGTCCGCTCGGCGGAAATCGTGGCCGAGCCTACCGCGCCCGGTTAAATGCCATCTTTTGCCCTGCAATTTCACCGGTTAGCTGCCCGTCCTGGTAGACCACCGACCCGTTGACGATCGTCGTGTCCACAGTGGATCTGAAAGCATGTCCGTCGAACGGGGACCAGTGACATTTAGCCAGCAGGCTGGCGGATGTCACGACGGTGGGCCTGGCAGGATCGATAATGACCAGGTCGGCATAATACCCCTCGCGTACATAGCCCCGATCAACAACGCCGAAAATATCGGCGACGGCATGGCTGGTCTTGTCGACAATCCTCTCGTTGCTCAGCTCGCCTGCGTGCGCAAGATCGAACAGACATAGCAACGCGTGTTGCACCAGGGGCAAACCGGCTGGTGCCTTGAAATAGGTTTTGCCCTTCTCACTTATGGTGTGCGGTGCATGATCCGTAGCGATTATATCGATGCGATCATCATTGACCGCCTTTATCAAGGCAGCTCGATCCGTGGCCGTCTTAATGGCCGGGTTACACTTGATTCGGGTGCCGAGTTCCTCATAACGACTCTCATCGAACCAAAGGTGATGCACACATACCTCGGCCGTGATGCGTTTCCCACTACGATGACCTTTGGCAAAAAGACCCATCTCGATTGCCGTGGTCAGATGCAATACGTGTAGCAGCGCATCGTGCCGCCTTGCAAGGTCAACTGCCTGGCTGGACGACAGAAGGCAAGCATTAGCCGACCGAATCCTCGGGTGCTCGGTCATCGGTACATTTTCGCCGAACTCAACCTTGGCGCGCGCTTCATTGTCCCGGATTGTCGGTGAGTGTTCGCAATGAGTGAGCACGATCACTGGTGCAAATTTGAACAGGTTTTCCAGTGCCTCGGGGTTATCTACGAGCATGTCGCCCGTCGATGCGCCCATGAACGCCTTGATACCGCACGATTCGCCGACTTTAAGCGCCTTGATTTCTTCTACGTTGCGATTGGTCGCTCCCAGATAAAAACCGTAGTTGGCCCGACAACGACCTGTCGCAAGCTCGTACTTGTCCGCCAGCGCCTCCCGGGTCGTCGTTTGAGGGTTGACGTTTGGCATGTCCATGAAACCGGTGATGCCACCCGCCACTGCCGCTGCGGATTCCGTTGCCAGGTCACCTTTGTTGGTCAGACCCGGCTCACGGAAATGAACCTGGTCATCGATCATTCCTGGCATCAGCAATTTTCCGCCGGCGTCCAGAACTTTTGTATTCTCATCCACCGACAGGCCCGAACCGATCTTTTCGATCCGCTCACCCTTTATAAGGACATCGGCATCGCGGGTTTCACCCTCGTTGACGAGACGTGCGTTTTTTATAAGCAGTCTGCTCATCGTAATCCGGACTCAGGCAAATGCGTCGGTCGCCATAACCAACTCGTGAATATTCCCCGGCTCGAATGCTGCATGACCGGCATCAGGGACAATTCGCAGGTCAGCCTCAGGCCAGGCCCTGGACAATTCCCATGCTGATACGGCCGGGCACACGACATCGTAGCGGCCCTGAACGATGACCGCAGGTATATTCCTGATCTTGCCTACCTCATCAATCAGTTGATTGTCCTTCATAAATCCGTGGTTAACGAAGTAGTGACACTCGATTCGCGCCAGGGCAAGCGCCATTTCCGGCTCGCCAAACGCGTCGGCTATGTCGGGATTAGGCAATAAAGTGCTCGTTGTTCCTTCCCAGATCGACCAGGCCTTTGCTGCCGCCAGCCTGGCGTCGGAATCGTCACTGGTCAGGCGCTTGTAGTAAGCCTGCAGCAAATCACTGCGTTCGTTCCTGGGGATGGGTTGCAGATAATGCTGCCACCGGTCCGGAAAAATCTCGCTGGCTCCGTGCTGGTAGAACCAGTCAATTTCTTTTTTCCGCAACATGAAAATGCCGCGCAGAATAATCTCTGTGACGTGCTCCGGATGCTTCTGACAATACGCCAATGCAAGCGTACTTCCCCAGGAACCGCCAAAAACCTGCCAACGCTCAACCTGCAGCGCCACGCGCAGAATTTCAATATCGTTGACAAGGTCCCATGTCGTGTTGTTTTCGAGTCCCGCGTGCGGTGTGCTTTTTCCGCTGCCACGCTGGTCGAAAAGCACAATGCGATAGACGTCAGGATTCCAGAATCTTCGCATGGCCGGGGTACAACCGCCTCCAGGCCCGCCGTGAAGAAATACGACGGGCTTGCCTTTGGGATTGCCACATTCCTCGTAATACAGCTTATGACCGCTGTCGACGGTCAAATAACCGGTGTGGTTGGGCTCGATCGGTGGATACAGCTTACGCCGCGGTAAATCGGGTTTCATGGGGCAGATTATGAAAGGGCGGGCGAATGATTGCTATGGTTTTGCCAAATCGTTTGCAGCTTTTTGCAAGCGACGGCAATGTTCATGCACCGCTTGAGATTATTTTCGTTGCAGCGTTATCACCTGTCCCGCCAGCGCAATTGCATCGGGTCTATGCGCCACGCTGACAACGGTGATATTCAGTCTGTCAATGTTTTGCAACACGCGCCTCTCGGTATCGACATCGAGATGACTGGTTGCCTCATCGAGGAAAAGCATTCGCGGGCGCCGGTAAATGGCCCGGGCCAACGCCAGCCGCTGGACCTGGCCGCCGGACAGGCCGGTACCGTTGTCACCGACCAGCGTTTCTGTCCGCATCGGCAGATGCTGAATGTCGGTCCAGATCTCCGCGTTGATTGCCGCCGCACGGACGCGCGCCAGGTCAGGAACCGGTGAAAATCCCGAGATATTTTCCGCAATCGTGCCCTGGAAAAGGCTGTCATTCTGCAGCACGATCGCGCACTGGTCCCGCAGGGCCTGTTTGTCCCACAACGACTGCTCGATGCCATCCACGAGAATCTGACCGGAATCAGGAACCTGCTGGCCGGAAAGAAGCTTAAGTAGCGTCGATTTGCCACAACCTGACGGCCCGGTAATAACAACATGCGATCGTGCCGCGATCCTGCAATGAAAATCGTCGATGACAGGGACATTGGGGCCGTAGGCAAACGACAGGTTCGAAACGGCCAATGAACCGACTATGCCCGCGCTTATCGCACCAGCGCAACTGCCAGGAACCGGCTCTTCCTGCGTGATATCGGACAGGCGCTCTACATGGACTTTCAGCAGGGCGAATCGCAACAACAGATCGGTCAGCGCCGCTGCTGCGCCACCGAACCTCCCGCGAAGAACAACGAACGCGAACAGGACGCCCAGGGTTATTTCCTTGTCCAGAATTCCGGAGACACCGATGGCCAGGAAAGCCACCTGCTCAGCGGCGCTGACAACACCCCCCGCAGCGGTGCGGATGATCGAAAGTTTTCCCTGCGCAACCCGGGCGTTGGTTGCACGCAGAAAGCTGCGCTGCCAGTGAAGCCTCCTGGTAGTGGCAAGCCCCAGTCCCTGCATCGTTTCGTAGGCTTTCAGCGATTCAACCAGCGAACTGCTCTGTGCCGCATGGTGGATGAGCGTTTGCTCATTTAGCTTACGACTGCGCGGCAACAGCACGACCAGTAGCACAAGTGTCACGGACAATCCGGCGACCGATACCATCGTCAGCCACGCACTGTAAATAAACATGATAGAAAATGTCGTCAGCAACACAAGCAACTGGACTATTGCGTTTACGCTTTGCTCTGTTAGTGCCTGCCTGATGGGCGATAGCGAGTCCAGTTTGGACATCAGGTCACCGAGGTGCCGATGACGGATAAATGCTGCTGGCAGTCTGAAAAGATGGTCAATCAGCGCCACCGTACTATCAGCACTTAACCTGGTCCCTGCATAGAGGCCGATCCAGCCACGCAATCCCTCGAGACAAGTTGTGACCAGCATCACGATTGCCAGCCCCGCCAGCGCTCGGTATAGCCAGACCCTGTCCTGCCCCAGGATTACCTCGTCGATAACTATCTGGGTTGCTATTGAAGGGACCAGCGACAAAACCTGGGTCACCAGCAGCAGGCAAAACATCATTGCTATATAGCGATGGAAACGACTGAATGCTCCCAAATAGTGGATGATGGTCGGTCGTCGCCCGGCCTTTTCCGTTACAAACTCCCTGGCCGTTGTGACTTCGAGTGCGACACCGGTAAATGACTCATTGAACTCTGCCGTCCGGACGCTTCGTTTACCGATGGCGGGATCGTGAATAAGAAAACGGTGACGACCGGCGCTTACCAATACGACGAAATGGTTCATGCGCCAGTGAATAACAGCCGGGAGCTGAAGTTGAGATATCTCCGAAATGCCCAGCCGAACCGGCCGGGCGATCAATTGCATGCGACTCGCCGCGACCAGCAGGTCCTGGAGCGTTGAACCGTTGCCAGACCGCCCGGTTTCCTGGCGAAGCGAGCGAAAATCGACATCCTTGCCGAAATACCCGGCAATCATCACGAGACACGCGAGGCCACACTCCGCTCTTTCCTGCTGTAAAACGATCGGGATTTGCCGTCGCGTAAGGCCAAGCCGGAAATCAGCCAATGCTTCCACCCGATTGTTCGAGCGGACCTTTCAGCAACCACTCGTAGAGCCTCAGGCGACGCTGAATGATCTCCGCGCTGAAGGAGATGCCGGGTGACAATGGCCATTGACCGGCGTCCGTAGTGACGTCCAGCTCTCCAAGATCCGCCCTGATTTCGAAAACCGGACCCGTGAGCAACAGCGGCACGTCAATGTCAGAGGGTAACAACGCGACACCGGAAATTGAGGACACCACGGCTGTGTGAGTCCCGTACACCTGCCGCGGATAGGCATCCAGTGAAATTTCGACTTCCTGCCCGGCACGAAGGAGTCGTGCCCGGGACGTTGGCAGGTACAGCCACGCCTGCAACCTGTCGCCCGGCTGACGCAATTTAAGCAGCACCTGTCCCTGGTGCACAGCGTCACCCGGCCGCACGAGAACCTGGGCTACTACGGTCTGTCCGGTGGCCCTGAACTCCTGGTAGACATCAAGTCGACCCCGCTCGATATCTCTCTGCAGACGTTCGACAGCCATTGAGTGCTGAAGCAAGTCGAGATCAAGCTGCTTCCCTGCCTCTGCTTTTGAACGATCCAGCGTCCTGATCTGCCGCGACAGGTCGGCGGTTGCCTGTCGAAACGCGGCCAGATCGGCGTGCGCCCTGATAACGTTTGCCTGCTCGCGCTCGAAAGCGTCACGTGCCACGTGACCTCGCTGAAGCAATTCCTGCCAGCGCACGAGCCTTCGCTCGAGTATCTCGAGCTCTTCGTCGAGTGACCTGCGCCGCTCGTCAGCCAACCTGAGCTGTCGGGTTGCGGACTCCATCTCCTCGCCAAGCGCGACGAGTTTGTCAGCGGCAATTTCCTGCTGGCGCGCATGCACATTGTTCAGAATTTCCAGTTCGCCTTGCAATGACAGCAAAATTTTCGTCGGCGTCGAATTTCCACCCGGCGATGCACGATCTCCTGCAGTCACCAATATTTGGCCGCCCGGGACCAGCTGACCCTGGGAAACGAATACGTCCGCTACTACGCCGGGGCGATCGGCAACAACATCGACAAATCCTCCGACGGGCATCAGCACACCAACAGCCCGGGATCGCTGGGGTACTTCGACTATCCACGTAGCGGCAATGAGCGCCAGCAGTGCCGACAGGGCGATAAACATTGCTGCCCTGCCCGAGGGCGGAACGACGATCGACACTCCACCAAACAAGCGATTCCCGGCCGCAGATACAGCCGCCTGGCGAAACAGCGCCTGCCCCGATTTTCGCCCTGAGGCGTCCGTGCACATGCGAACAATCCCTGAAAATTCAGCTCACCAAAGTGAAGCATCGAAGCGCGTCACCCTCGAGGCGGATAAAGCAGCAATATGTCGTGATTCTCCCCAGGCACGAGCCGATTCAGTGGAAACAATCGCGCTTCCGGCCAGCAATGCGTTAACCTAGTCCGGCTTTTCCAACATCGACTGTCCTGAATGAAAATTGCTGATTACGTAGCGCTGATAGACCACGCATCTGTTTACGACGTGGCGAGCGAATCACCATTGGAACTCGCCGCAAACCTTTCTACGCGCCTGGCAAACCGGGTCCTGATGAAACGGGAAGATTTGCAGCCCGTCTTTTCTTTCAAGCTGCGTGGGGCATACAACAAACTCTCGTCAATGAGCGACAGTGAGCTTGCGACCGGGGTTATCTGCAGCTCTGCCGGTAATCACGCCCAGGGCGTGGCGCTAGCTGCCGGACGCAGAGGGGTCCGGGCAGTCATCGTCATGCCAGTGACAACACCTTCGATAAAGATAGAAGCGGTTAAAACCCTTGGTGGAGAAGTCATCCTCCATGGCGACAATTACGATGATGCCTATGCACGGGCGCTTGAACTCGCTGCCGCCGACAAGCTGGTTTTCATTCACCCGTTCGATGATCCCGCCGTAATAGCAGGCCAGGGAACGATCGGCCGGGAGCTGGTCGACCAAATGGACGACGATGTGAACGCGGTTTTTGTTCCAATCGGTGGCGGTGGTCTTATCTCCGGAATTGCCGCTTATCTGAAAAGCAAGCGGCCGGAAATAAAGATCATCGGCGTCGAACCGGAAGACTCTGCTGGCATGAAGGAATCTCTCGCCGCCGGGAAACCGGTGACGCTGAAGCACGTGGGGATTTTCGCGGATGGCGTCGCGGTTCGTCGGGTTGGTGACGAAACATTTCGCCTGTGCCAGCAACTTGTCGACGAGATTATCACCGTCGATACAGATCAGATTTGTGCGGGCATCAAGGATATTTTCGAGGATACACGGTCTATTGTCGAACCCGCCGGCGCTCTCGCCGTTGCCGGGCTGAAAGAGTATGTAGAACGAACCGGCGTCAGTGGCCAGACGTTTGTTGTTATCAATTGCGGCGCGAACGTCAACTTCGACCGGTTGCGTCATATCGCCGAACGCGCGGCCGTCGGCGAGCAGCAGGAGATGCTCCTTGCGGTTGAGATACCGGAGAAACCAGGCAGCTTCCGCGAGTTTTGTGAAGCCCTGGGGCGGCGCGGTATCACAGAATTCAATTATCGTTACAACGACGCCAGAAACGCGCACATTTTCGTCGGCGTGCAATTGCGACGGGGTCGGGCTGAACGTAATGAGCTGATCGAAAAGCTGACCGAACTGGGATATCCACTCGCAGACCTTAGTGACAACGAAATGGCGAAGCTGCACATTCGTCATATGGTCGGTGGAAGCGCGGCAAATATTGCGAACGAGCGCTTGTTTCGTTTCGAGTTTCCGGAGCGACCAGGGGCATTGCTCAATTTTCTTATGGCCATTGGAACTGACTGGAATATCAGCCTGTTTCACTACCGCAACCATGGCTCCGATCACGGCCGCGTGCTCGCCGGAATACAGGTGCCGGCCGACGAATCAGATGAACTCGAAGCACATCTGTCCGAGCTGGGCTACGAGCACTTCGAGGAAAGTGACAATCCCGCCTACCGCATGTTCCTTTCCTGAGGTTTCGAGCCTGCCCGCCGGGTAAAATCCGGCGGCGAATTGCGATTCTATTGGCGGTAAGAAGAGTCCCGTCGATCCAGTTTCCTCAGTAGCCCAGGCCAGGCAAGCTCACCGCCCATGCCTTTTGTCACCATTTCAACCTGGGCCTTGACGCCTGCAATAATCGCGGGATTTATTTCTGTCAGCGAACTGCCACCGGACTGCGCTGCCAGCTGGATCTGGCAAGCCGTTTCCAGTGCATACATAAAAAGAAAGGCATCCGGAATCGTTGCGCCAACTGTCAACAGCCCATGATTTCGCAGTATCAGGAAATTGTTTTCTCCGAGGTCGGCGACCAGCCTGGGCTTCTCATCTTCATTAAGCGCGATGCCTTCGTAATCGTGATACGAGAGAGAGGCATACGGAAGCATCGATATCTGCGATATCGGTAACAAGCCGTCTTTCTGCGCCGATACCGCAACACCTGATCTGGTATGAGTGTGCAATACGCAGCCGGCGTCATGCCGTGCCGCGTGAATCGCGCTATGAATCGTAAAGCCGGCCGGATTGATAATGTATGGCGTATCAAGAACGATTTTGCCTGACAGATCGACTTTGACGAGGCTACTCGCGGTCATTTCCTCAAAAAGCAAACCGTAGGCATTAATAAGGAAATGATCGTTCGGACCCGGTACCCGGGCGGATATGTGAGTGAAGATCATATCGTCCCAGCCGTACATCGCAATCAGGCGGTAGCAGGCGGCAAGATTGACTCTTTGCTGCCATTCCTCGGCGCTTACCTGCTCTTTCACCGAAACATCGATTGCTGCGCTCATTGTGTGCTCCTTACAAAATCGCCACATTCGTCGCGACCGCTTACGGGATCATACGATTGGCTGACTGAACCGTTATGGCTATAACGCACTATTTTGCATATCAAGACATCATATTCCTATTTCGTTGCAACCTTTCGCATCACCCGGACATCCAAATACCAGGTCCTGCAAGAATCAGGCAACAGTTGTCACCCGATGGGGCGAGTCTCGCATCAGGTTGGCATACGAAACGAATGAATCTCCCAAAGGTTTTGTTTCGTTAGTTTAAACGGTGGCTTCGGCCACCGTTTTTTTGCTGTGCAACAAATTAATGCTCACACGTGCCCAAAATCGACCTGCGGGTCTGCTAGACTTCCGCAACAAAAAATAACAAGGAGCGCAAGATGCATCTTGCAGAAATCCTGTCCGGCGTTAACTGGCTTGCCGTTGTTGTTGCTACCGTTGCTGCTTTCCTGCTGGGAGGACTCTGGTATTCCAAAGCATTGTTCGGCTCGGCCTGGATGCAGGAAGTCGGCCTGTCCGAAGAGGCGATCAGCAATGCGAACATGGGGAAAACCTTTGGGGGCACGATCATCCTCCAGACCCTGGCGGCGACGGCCCTGTCCGCATTTCTCGGCGCCGACAGCACGTGGCTAAGCGGACTGCAGACCGGCATCTGGGTCGGATTGTTCTGGATCGCGACCTCGTATGGCGTTACCTACCTGTTCGAACAGCGATCCACCAGGTTGTTCCTGATTAACGCCGGTTACTACGTCGTGCTTTACGTGATCATGGGTACGATCATTGGCGCATGGCACTAGATAACCGGCGCCAAATTACCACATTTCCTTCAGGCGTCCCGCGACATCCAGCTTTTTGTCCGAGCGAGGGACAAAGCGGTTCGCGCTCTCCGGTCTGCCATGAAATGATGGCCGCATGGTTGCCATCAGGCTATCCGTCATAAAGCGACTGCGCGCACCATAAACATGCTTGTCGCCATCGCGACGCTGCTGTGTGACATGGTATCGAAGGGGGGCGACAAGAGTAAGAGATTGCTTCGCGCGCGTCATCGCAACGTACAGGAGCCTCCGCTCTTCCTCTATCAGCTCGGGCTTGCCAGTTGAAAACTCCGAGGGGAAATTGCCGTCGGAAAAATTAAGAACAAAGACTGAATCCCATTCCTGACCTTTAGCAGAGTGCACCGTTGAAAGAATCAAATAGTCTTCATCAAGATAGGGATCGCCGGCCAGGTCACCTGCCGCCGACGGCGGATCGAGTGTCAGCTCCGTCAGGAATCGTTCCCGTGTCGGGTACTTGCCGGATATCTGTTCAAGCTGTTCGAGATCGGCCTCGCGGGTATCCAGGCCATCGTACAAGCGCTCGAGATGGGGCTGATACCATTTGCGTGCTTCGGTGAGACCGGTTTGCCAGGCGGCCTCTCCAGATTCCATTGACGATAGCGATGACATCAGTTGGCAGAACAATGGCCAGTCAACACGGGTAGCTGAAGGTGGAATAAAATTCCGCAGGACGGAAAACGAATAATCATTTGCAGTCAGGAAGTCAAAGCAGCGGGCTGCATAAGCAGGGCCCATTCCTGGTAACAACTTGAGCACGCGAAACGCGGCCACCTGGTTGCGAGGATTGTCGCCCCACTTCAGGACCGACAGCAGGTCTTTTACGTGACCTGCCTCGAGAAACTTGAGCCCGCCATATTTGACATAGGGTATGTTTCGTCGGACAAGCTCCAGCTCCAGCCTGTCGCTATGATGCGAACCACGAAACAGCACCGCCTGTTGTTTCAGATCCAGACCTTCCTCACGGCCCGCCAGGACAGACTCGACCACGAACTCTGCCTCTGCGTCTCCATCCTCGACGGTAACGTAGTTCGGTTTGCCGCCACCCTTTTTCTGAGAAAAAAGATTTTTCTTGTACTGGTGATCACTTTCGGCGATCAGGCAATTAGCGCTATCCAGTATCGGCTGAGTGGATCGATAATTTTCTTCAAGGCTGACTATGCGTGCCGATGGGATATATTGGTCCGGAAAGCCGAGTATGTTTTCGACCTCCGCTGCGCGGAATGAATAGATCGACTGTGCATCGTCACCGACAACCGTTACTCCCGCTCCGTCCGGGCGAATGGCATTCAGAATTTCCGCCTGTAGAACATTGGTGTCCTGATATTCATCTACGAGAATGTGATCGAACCAGGAGCCCAGTTCCGCGGCAAATTCCTCGTCAGCGACAAGGTAGCTCCAGTAAAGCAAAAGGTCGTCGTAATCGAGCGCCTGGCTAGCCTGTTTGTGCTCGACATAACCACGAAACAGGGTTCGGAGTTCTTCTTCCCAATCCAGGCACCACGGATAGGTTTCGTTCAAACAGTCGATGAGCGGTTTTCGAGAATTGACACACCTTGAGTAAATAGAAAGGCAGGTGTCCTTTTTGGGAAAGCGACGTGACTTTCTCGACAGGTCAAGCTCATGACGCACCACGTCCATAAGATCTGCGGAGTCGCCACGATCGAGTACTGAAAACCCCGGATCCAGATCGAGGTTGTGTGAATAGCGGCGTAATAGTCGATTGGCAACAGAATGGAATGTGCCCGACCACGCCAGTACGTTCTTGGTCATCGGGGGCTCATTCTCGCCACGGAGCGCATGACGCACTATCGCTTCGACGCGTCGAATCATTTCCTGTGCAGCTCTGCGGGTGAAAGTGAGCAGCAGGATTCTCTCCGGGTTGACACCCTGAATGACCAGGTGAGCGACGCGATGCGCAAGTGTCATCGTTTTGCCAGTACCGGCGCCGGCTATGACGAGAAGTGGCCCCGACTGAAAGCCCCCATCTGCCGAACTGTGTCCATAGGACGCGGCCTGCCGCTGGGCCGGGTTGAGTTGGCCCAGGTAATCCGTTTGTAATTCGGCAGCATCACCCATAACTGGTTTTTTATACAGTACTGATTATATTTACACAACCCGTGATCTGTCTGCGGCAAGAAACTTTTCCGCGGCCTCTGCGAGTGGCCCGGGCTGCTCGAAATGAACCATGTGGCCGCAGCCCGGGATGACCGCTGTTCGCTCATTGCGGAACGGATGGGCGGACTCGTCAGGATCGATCCAGTTTTTCGCAGCGGCTGTGAAATCGGTGTTTTCACCAATGACCAGCAGGACGTTGGCGACTACCTGGTCCCAGCACGCCTCCGCCTCGGCGCGGCGGTACTGGACTGCATTGGGCAGTTTGTGCGCCGGGTCGGCACGCAGAACGATCGATCCATCGTTATCTGTCGTCGACCAGTGCCGGGCAACGTACATCGCCCTCTGCATCCCCATCCCGGGATTTCGCTTGAGAATTCGCTGCGCAAGCTCGTCCACAGACCGATACGCAGAGTAAGCCGGCTTGTCGCGACTTTGTGTTATCCATCGGCGATAGTTCGACGGGGCGTTCGTGGGATCTCCGTCGGCAAGCCCGAATCCTTCAACATTGATGAAGGACTCGACGCGCTCCGGAAATACGCCCGCGTAGAGACCGGCAACATTGGCGCCCATACTGTGGCCCATGATTTGCACCGGCTTATCCGGCTGATAGCTCGCCAACATCACGTCAAGGTCAGCAAGATAATCGGGGAACCAGTATCCCTCGCAGCGATAATGTGAACGCCCGAATCCCCGCCAGTCCGGTGCGACGACGAACCAGTCCTTCTGCAATTCATCAACGAAGAACTGAAAAGATGCGGCGCAGTCTCCCCAGCCATGAAGCAGCACCAGCAACGGCTCGCCTCGCTGACCCCATTCGAGGATGTGATAACGAACACCCCGGATGTCCATCCAGGCTTCCGTTGGCTCGCGCAGAGGTTCGTAATATTGTGACATTGTCATTTGCTGCCAGCTATCCGGTAGCTCATGCTAGGGTGGTCGTGTATAAATCGGCTACATTCTCATCTATGACAACTACGTAGTACAGGCCACAGCGGTTAATGACATTTGAGATCGCACTCGTTTTGGGCATTCTGGCCATCTCGCTGATTCTGTTCGTTAGCGAAGTCATTCGAATGGATCTCGTTGCGCTGTTGGTGCTTTCGGCACTTGCCGTAACGGGCCTGGTCTCGACCACTGAGGCATTCGCCGGGTTTTCCAACAGCGCGGTGATCACTGTCTGGGCTATGTTCATCCTCAGCGAGGGACTTACCCGAACCGGCATTGCGGACATCATCGGTCGACAGGTCATGCGGCTCGCCGGACGGCGGGAAATCGCCATGATCATTGTCATCATGATCACAGCTGCGGTGCTCTCAGCATTCATGAACAATATCGGCGTCGCAGCGCTGATGCTCCCGGTCGTCGTTGAGGTCGCAAGACGAACCCGCATTTCACCGTCGCGCCTTCTCATGCCGCTGGCCTACGCAACGTTACTCGGGGGCCTGATGACAATGATCGGCACGCCGCCAAACCTGCTGATCAGCGAAGCCATGACGCAGAACGGGTATGCGCCATTCGAATTGTTTGACTTCACTCCGCTTGGCGGAGCAGTCATGGTGATCGGTGTCGCATTCGTTGCGCTAATCGGCCGATTCCTGTTACCCAAAATAAAGGCTGACCAGCGCGGACGGCACCAAAGCCAGAGGAGCCTGCGCAATCGATACAAGCTACAGGAGCGAACATTCATGTTACGCGTCCCCATGGATTCAATCCTGGTGGGCAAGACGCTGGCAGAAACCCGCATCGGCGCAGCAACCGGTCTTATTATCCTGGCGTTAACCCGTTATGGCCGTAGCGAAACGCTGCCTGGCCGGCAGACCGTCCTGCGCGGTGGTGACGGTATTCTGGTGCAGGGCCGTGTGGACCAGTTCAGAGAGCTGCAACGATGGAGCGATCTTGTCATCGAGCGTGAAGCACCTGTGCTCAAATCCATGGTTGCCGCCAAAATCGCCTACGCCGAGGTCGACGTCGCCGAAGGATCGGTTCTTGTCGGAGAACTTATTCGGCATGCAGGCTTTCGCAGCCGTTACAACGTTAGCGTCGTTGGTCTCTATCGCCGCAACACGTTTCGCCTGACCAACCTGACATACGTTCCCTTGAGAGCAGGCGACCGCGTTCTCGTGCAGGGAGAAACAGAGGACATCGCGGCGCTCGAGAAATTTGCCGATTTCAGTGCAGCTCGGCCTCTGACAGGAGAGGACCTCAGCGCGCGTTACAACACTGATGAACGAATGTTCGTTGTGCGCCTGCCCAAATATAGCGATCTCGCAGACGCGACCCTGGAAAAAAGTCGGCTGGCCGACGTTTTCGATTTTCGCGTGGTCGCCATTTTTCGTGACGGAAACCTGAAGGTGATGCCGAGAGGTGACGAAGTCCTGGAAGGCGGTGATCTGCTTTTGATTGAAGGACAGCACGAAGACCTTGACGTACTGCGCGGCCTCCAGGAACTGGATGTCGAAACCAAGGTTACGGGAAATCTTGGCTCGCTGGAGTCCGAACGCCTGACGCTGATGGACGCGACGCTGGACCCTCGCTCGAGCCTGGCCGGCAAGACGGTGGGTGAGCTGAATTTCCGCGAGCGTTACGGGATAGAACTCGCAGGCATATGGCGCGAGGGCGGGCCAATCGGGGATGAACTTGCCGATGAGCGCCTGCAGATCGGTGATGCCCTGCTGCTTCTCGGACCGCGCGATCGCCTGCAGCTACTCAGCGACGATTCCGATTTCCTGATCCTTACACCGCTCGGCCAGGCCCCGCCGGACACCCAGCGCGCGCCGCTGGCTGCCTTTATCATGCTGGCTGTCATTCTCAGCGTGATGGCCGGGTATGCGCCGATCTCCATCGCCGCAGTCGTGGGCGGTACCATTATGGTGCTAACCGGGTGCCTGACGATGGAGCAGGCGTATCGCGCAATCGACTGGCGCGCCATTTTCCTGATCGCCGGCATGCTTCCGCTGGGCTCCGCCATGCAGGACTCGGGCGCCGCCGCTTACCTCGCAGATCAGGTCATGTTGCTGCTCGGCGATTCGGGACCCTGGCCCGTCATCGCCGGACTGTATGTTCTTACCGCGATGGCGACGATGATCATCCCGACAGCGGCGCTCGTCGTGTTGATGTCGCCGATCGTTTTGTCCGCCATGGGTGATTTGGGACTGGCTCCGGAAACAGCCATGATGGCTGTCGCGATGGCAGCCTCGGCGAGCTTTACCAGCCCGATCTCACACCCCGCCAACATTCTCGTAATGGGCCCGGGTGGCTATCGCTTCGTTGACTACATCAAGGTTGGCGTTCCGCTCACGATCGTGGTCTTCATTACGGTCATGTTCCTGCTGCCGGTTTTCTGGCCGCTGACACCGATAAGCCCCTGACAAATCACTCCCTATGTCGGAAGAAGAATCGTCGAGCCGGTCGTCTTCCTCGCCTCAAGATCCCGGTGTGCCTGAGCCGCATCTTTCAACGCATAACGCTGATTGATGCTGATGGTTACCGCGCCTCGCCCAACCACTTCGAATAATTCACCGGCCGCCGCCACGAGATCTTCCCGGGTCGCAATGTAATCAAACAGAACAGGCCGGATAAGGTACAGGGAGCCCCGCTTGGCAAGTTCGGCGGGCGCGACAGGATCAACCGGGCCCGTGGCGTTTCCAAATGTAGCCATCACGCCGTGCGGCCGCAGCGCATCCAGCGACGTCATAAACGTATCCTTGCCAACAGAGTCGTACACGGCGGCAACCCCCTTGCCATCGGTCAGTTTCCGTACCGCTCCCGCGATATCAGGGTTATCCGCCATGATGACGTGATCGCAACCGTTGGCCTTGGCCAGTTCAGCTTTGGCATCAGTGCTGACAACGCCAATGACGACCGCGCCGAGATCTTTTGCCCACTGACTTGCCAGGGAACCCACGCCACCGGCAGCCGCATACAGGAGAATCGGGTCGCCAGGCTGCACTTTGTAAGTGCGCTTCAGCAGGTACCATGCCGTCAGGCCTTTCAACAATACGGCGGCAGCCTGCTCGTCTGTCACGTTGTCCGGAATCGGCACCAACTGCCACGCCGGGAAGTTCCTGTATTCCGAATAGGCATCCGCCGGTCGGCCAGTGTAAACCACCCGGTCACCTGGTTTGACGCCTGTTACGCCGGGACCGACAGCGTCCACAACGCCGGCTGCT
Organism: Woeseiaceae bacterium; assembly: GCA_024640345.1. Lineage (GTDB taxonomy): Bacteria > Pseudomonadota > Gammaproteobacteria > Steroidobacterales > Woeseiaceae > SZUA-117. The sequence goes on along the minus strand of JAHEFD010000009.1, from coordinate 31,520 downwards.
TCGCTGCCGAGACCTGTCGGGAGTTCCATCGGGTACAGGCCACTACGGTGGTAGGTATCGATGAAATTCAAGCCGATTGCGGTGTGCCGGATTCGCGCCTCGCCCTCTCCGGGCTCTGCAACCTCGACGTCTTCGAATTGCAGGACCTCCGGTCCTCCGTACTTATGAATCCTTATTGCTTTTGCTTTCATGTCATCTGCCACTTGTGGATGGATGTCGAAGGATAACGGAGGTGCACAAATAATTTAAGGCCGCTGTCATCAATCGTTTTCACCGCGTAGAATTCTGCCGATGAATAATGTCGTTATAGCGGGGGCTGGCCACGCGGCCGGCCAGGTAGTCGCGTCTCTCCTGCAGAACAAATTTGATGGCCACATCAACTTGCTCGGTGAGGAACCATGGTACCCGTATCAGCGGCCGCCCTTGTCAAAGAAATTCCTCGCCGGGGAAATGCCGGCAGAAAGGCTCTACTACAAGCCGCAGAGCTTCTACGACGTACCCAATGTCGAAGTACACCTGAACACAAGGGTAACGGCGATCGATCGAAAAAATCAGTCGGTGCAAACAGCCGCGGGACAGTCGTTCGATTACGGTTGCCTGGTCATCGCTACGGGCAGCAGACCCCGGGAGCTTGGCGTGAGAGGCGCCGGGTTTGCCGGTATTCACTATTTACGGGGCATTGACGACGTCGAGGCCATTCGGGCCGACATGGCGCGAAAGAACCGGACGGTCATTATTGGCGCAGGCTACATAGGGCTCGAAGTTGCCGCAGTAGCTGCAAAGCTCGGCCAGGAAGTTACCGTCATTGAAATGGAGAACCGTGTCATGAGCCGGGTGGTGTCGCCGGAGTTGTCACGGTTTTATCAGGACGTACATACGGAAAACGGCGTGCAACTGAGACTCTCGACAGGCATCAAGGGTTTTACCGGCGATGCCCGTGTCACTGGTGTCATACTCGATAACGATCAGGAAATACCTGCCGATACCGTTGTCATCGGCATCGGCATCGTCCCCAACACCGAAATCGCCGCCGACGCCGGCCTGGACGTATCCAACGGCATTGTCGTCGACGATCATTGCCGGACCAGCGATCCACAGATTTATGCCGTTGGCGATTGCACGTGGCATCCCAACCGGATCCTGGGCACTGAATTACGGCTCGAGTCCGTTCACAACGCACTGGAACAGGCGAAGACGGCAGCGGGCAACATCTGCGGCGGCGACATTGCGTACGCGCAGGTCCCATGGTTCTGGTCGGATCAATACGATCTCAAGTTGCAGATTGTCGGCCTGTCGCAGGGTTACGACCAGGTCGTGATGCGGGGAAAAGCGGCTGATCGATCGTTTGCCTGCCTTTATCTTCGGAAGGGAGAGCTAATTGCTGTCGATGCTGTTAACAGCCCGAAGGATTTTGTTCAGGCAAAGCCGCTCATCGCCGCCCATGCAAAGATCGATCCCGACTTGCTCAGAGATACCAGTATTGCGCTGAAGGACATGCCACTTTAGACAATCATTCTCCGGCCGTTTCAACCCGCGGCAGCGTAATGGTCAGTGTGCCGGTCATGGATACGGGTCCCTGCATGGCCGAGTAACCGCGTGCGGTCAATGATTCTACTGCCTCGCTTTCGAGCGTCGCAAAGAAACCACTTCCTCCGCTGACCCTGGCTGTTCCAAGGGCACTCGGGCCGCTGGTCATAATGCCGTGGAATGCGCCACGCCAATTGTCGCCGCTGCTGAGCTTCGCGGGTATTCGCACTTCGCGAATATAGGGCCAGTAGTTTTCTGCCTGGTCAAGCAACAAGGTTCCTTTGCCCGGCAGATAGATATGCCAAACGCTGTTGGCCAATGCCTCACCCTTGAACAGCCGGGTCTGTTCGGACTCCGATGAGAACTTGATACCGATACCAGCGAAATCTCCGCTGCCATCCTGAAGCTGGGTTACAAAAATTCGCGTATCCGATACAGCCGGTTCCAGGAGCTTGGCGACTCGCCTGGGATGCGGCAGCGGAACGGATTCGCCGTTGTTTGTGTAAAGAATGCCTTCCTCTGGAACGGCAGAGAAGGAAAAATCGATCACGCGTTCGTTCGTTACCGCGAGCGGCGAGATCATTGTCTGATTCATGAAGGGGTTGTAATAGAAGCCAACAGCGAACAGAACGGCGCCAACCAAGAGACCAACAAACAGAGAGACCAGGTACTTCATACTTCGTCTCCCAGTGGTCCATTTAACCCGACCTCCAGCACGATTCGACCCTGCACATCGCCATCCTCGACTTCAGATACGAACTGCTCGCGAATACTCCCGGTTAGCGGCAGAAAATCCCTCGTCCCTGCTCGCAATACACCGTCGCGCACTCCGTCCGCAGCAGGCATCAGGTCCATCTGGACGTACATCGTGCCCCGGGCAGGAAAATGCACTACCCACTCAATGAAAGGTCCGGTTTCCTCTGTTGAACTGGCGAGCCTGCTGGCGACGCCGACAACGGCGTTATTTTCGTTTCGGACAATAAATGCCTCCGCCTGCATGTCGCCGAGCTGCTCCTTGCCAGGCCAATCCAGTTCGGCCGGGATGCTGTCCTCGACTCCGGCGAGACCGACCAGAATTCGATCGCGCGGCAGGTTGATCTGGAACCGCTCGATATTGCCGCCGTTGGGCTGAACGGAGATAAGTGACCGCTCGCGGTGAAGATTGACTGCCGGTGCAAAATACAACAGCGCACCGGCGCCGAAAGCACCGAGGAAAATTCCAAAAATAAATGTCTTGAACAATCGACTCACCCGCTCGCGTAGCTGTTGCCGGCTGTACCGGCAAAATTGGTAACCAAGTTTAGTTAAATTGGAAGGACGACTCACCATTTGGCGGATGATTTGTGACACGGCGCACAATCCGGACTGAATCCAGTCGATCTGTCTCGCGTATGAGCCACGCCCGCAAGCCCATTGGATTCCCGCCGCCGGTTCCGATTCAGTACAATTCGGATACTTAAGCCTATAACCGCAATCGAGTCCCCGCAGATGAAAGCCGTATGCCTGTGGTCAGGTCCCCGGAATGTCTCAACGGCATTGATGTACAGCTTCGCCCAGCGCGCCGATACCAGGGTGGTCGATGAGCCCCTGTACGGGCATTTCCTGCGGGTTACAGGTGCTGACCATCCAGGCAGGGACGACATCATGCCTCTTCTGGACTGTGACGGCCCAAGGGTTATACAGCAGCTTCTCAGCCAGACACTGGCCGGCGAGGATGTCCTGTTTATGAAATTGATGGCGCATCATCTTGTGGATATTGATTTCGGCTTTATGGCACAAACCCGAAACATATTTCTTATTCGTGACCCGAAGGAAATGTTGCCTTCACTCACGATCCAGCTTCCGCACGCGACTCTGGCCGACACCGGGCTGAAAATGCAGTGGGAGCTTTTCTCATGGCTCGAAGAGCTCGGACAGACGCCCGCAATCATCGATTCGCGGGAGCTGCTGCTGGATCCATCCGGCGTCCTTCGCCAACTCTGCAGAAATCTGGACATAGAATATACCGACGACATGTTGACCTGGCGCGCCGGGCCGATAGAGGAAGATGGACCATGGGCCCCGTACTGGTATCACGCGGTCCATAAAAGCACGGGCTTCGCCCCGTATGTTGCGAAGGGCGATTTCCCGGTTCACTTGCAGCCATTACTGGCGGAATGTCACCCCTGGTATGAGAAACTGTACAGTCGTGCGTTCCACACAGACAGGGGGAAGTGACTTGCAAAGCATAGATGCCCGCAACGAACACATAATGGTTCACGTCAGGGGCGAACTGGTGCCCAGGGCGAGTGCCAAAATATCGGTTTTCGACAGCGCTGTTCAGGGCGGCGATGCCGTCTGGGAAGGTCTGCGAGTCTACAAAGGAAGAATTGCTGCCCTTGGTGCCCACCTGCAGCGATTGCAAAACTCCGCCAAGGCCCTCGCCTTCGAGGCAGTACCTCACTCCAATGAAATTCGCGAGGCAATCTTCGCTACGCTAGAGGCCAACGGAATGTCGGATGAAACACACATACGACTTACGCTGACGCGCGGGGAAAAAATCACCTCAGGCATGAACCCGAAACTTAATCAGTCCGGCTGCACGTTAATTGTGCTGGCGGAATGGAAACCACCTGTCTATTCAGATTCCGGAATTCGCGTCATCTCATCTGTAATTCGCCGCAATACGCCGCAGTGCCTTGATTCGAAAATTCATCATAACAACCTGCTGAACAATATCCTGGCAGCGATCGATGCGAATGTGGCCGGTGTTGACAGCGCGGTGATGCTTGACGTGAACGGTTTCATTTCCGAAACCAATGACACGAATATATTTATTGTCCGCGACGGTGAATTGCTCACACCATTTGCTGACGCGTGCCTGCCCGGCCTGACTCGCCAAATGATTCTTGAAATCGCGAAAGCGGAAGCCATGCCTGCGAAGGAAAAAAACCTGTCGCTGACAGAGCTCTATTCTGCAGATGAAGCATTTACCACCGGGACAATGGGAGAACTTACGCCTGTCCTTGAAGCTGACGGCCGGGTTATTGCCGATGGGAAACCGGGCGAACTGACAGGTCGCTTACAAAAACTTCATCGTGCATATGCATACGAGCACGGGGAACCGTTGCCTTTCCTGTGATTCCAGGCGCCGACGAAAAGTCAGCAACACCCCTGTTCAGAAAAATACCGGGCCAGGTACTCGTCAAAACTGACCTGATCGGCAGACTCAATCTCTATTTGGCGTTCCAGGGATTCGGCCGCTTCCGTTTCGTAGAACTGAAGCCGTTCGCCATCGAGCTGAACAAGCTCGGAAAAGTAGCCCTTGTGTCCAACTGCACATTTTAGTGCAAATTGGAAAAAGCCTGTCCCGTCCCGCCGCATCTCTTCGAGAATGCGCGCCGATGGTGTCTCGTCCGGGTTATCAATCAGCGCGGATTGCGCATCGACTGCCTGAACATAGGCATCGCCGCCCTCCCCGCGGTCAATGACTTCGGCAATGGCCCGGACGTCCTCGACGATTTCTCGCGCCCAGTCTCCAAGTGAGACTTCCTTGCCGCTGCGAATCAGTCGAAAATCCGGATCCCGGCCGCTTCTTGCAGTCATGCTGTGGTTTCTTGATGCCTCTGCCAGTGAATCGTCATCAAACGGCGGGCTTTCCTGCAAGAGACAGTAAAAAAGAAATGCCTCTGTAAATCGCATGGCGTTCTGGCTGACGCCAACCGGATCGAAAACGTTGACATCCAGGGACCTGATTTCTACGTATTCAACACCGCCCCGTCGAAGTGCAGCTGTCGGCCGCTCGCCGGAGCGCGCGACACGTTTTGGCCTGACAGGGCTGTAATACTCGTTTTCAATCTGCAGCTGATTTGCACTCAACTGTCGATATTCGCCATTCACCTTGACGCCAATTTTTTCGTATTTGGATTCCGGCGTACATATGGCGCAACTAAGATCTTTTACGTATTCGCTGACAGAATTCAGGGATATGTTGAGCTTCGCCTGGGAATTATTGCTGTACCCCAGGTCGCTCATTCGCAACGACGTCGCGAATGGCTCGAAACAGGTGTTTTCATTGAAATCTTTCAGATTATGCAGAGACCCTCCGAGAAAAGACTTGCACACCGCCGGAGACGCTCCGAACAGGTATAGCACCAGCCAACCCATCCGGCGAAAATTTCTGACCAGGCCCATATAGGCGTCGGATTGAAAATCATCTGCAGCCAGTTTCGATTGCTCAAAGTCCATGTATTGCGGCCAGAAATCGGCAGGCATCGAATAATTGAAATGGACGCCGGAAATCGTTTGCATTTTTCGCCCATAACGATAGCCAAGCCCGTTCCGGTACACCGTTTTCATTTGGCCAACGTTGGAATCACCGTATCGCGCGAGCGGTATGTCGGAATCACCTGCCATGAGGCAGGGCATGCTGGTAACCCAGAGCAACTCCTCGTCCAGGCGCTCGTAACTAAACTGGTGAATTTCGCACAGCGTTCGCAGCGTCTCCCAGGTGTTTTTGTATGCCGGTGTAACGAATTCAAGCTGCGCTTCGGAAAAATCGGTCGTAATGAACTTGCTCGACATCGGGGATCCGAGCGCTATCGGATGTGGTGAATCGGCCAGTTTGCCGTTCGGCAAAACGCGCAGGGATTCCTTCTCGATTCCTTTCAGCCCCCCGGACAGAATGTCGGCCGGCCCACTCTTTGCAAGTCTTTCGATACGCTTTTTAACCTTGCGATTCAACAGATGCTTTCCTGGTTCCCGGCGGGCATTCGGGGACTATACAGACGCCGCTCGGGACTGCCAACGACGCCACGCTCGTCGCCATTTGGCTTTTCCCGCCGGGCCAGGTCCACAGCTATACTTATGACTGCATCGGGATCTCAGGAGTACGGCCGACAATGCGACCAGGCCTCGGCAAAACCATGCGCATAGCCATTGCCTGCGGCGCACTGATGACCGCGGGAGACGCGCTGGCACTTCGCTGCGGAAACCGGCTAATCACGGAGGGTATGCCAGAGGCGGAGGTCGTTGCCCTGTGCGGCGAACCGGTTTCGACCAGGTACCTGGGCTATGTGCTCCGCCCCCATGTCATCAAGAGACCGGCTGGTCAGTCCGGCTTGAGCGGCACAAGGCATGCTTATTCGGGATTTTACGAAGAGGTGCTGGCGAAAGAGATGCTGTTCAATTTCGGGCCGCGAAAACTGATGCGCCTTGTGCGGTTCGAGGATGGCCGCATGGTGTCGGTCGTGACGGCGGGCTATGGCCACCGCGCAGAAAAAGAATAGCCGCGCGTATCAGTTCACGATAAAAAGATTGCGAGCGTTGTATCATGCGCCCGGTTATACCGATTATTTATATCAGCCCGTTCTTCTGCAGGAGATAATTTTTCGATGAGTGATACCAAGGCACGACGTCTGCGCGATTCTGCTCGCGGCCCCGGAACCCTGATTAGCGAGGGATGCCGGATCGAGGGGCTGCTGACGGGCTCAGGAAATTTCATGATCAATGGCGAGATCGAAGGGGAGTGCGACATTGACGGATCGGTAACGATCGCTCGCGGCGGTTACTGCAAGGGCCTGCTGAAGGCAGACTCTGTCATCGTCGCCGGTACAGTTGAGGGCGACATCGTTGCGCTCGGGCAGGTCGAGATAAACGATACGGCAAAAATTACCGGAACAGTTTCTGGCGAAGCCATCGCCGTGGCAGAAGGTGCCGTGGTCGAGGGTGTCATGAAAACCACGGGCCGGAGCGAACCCAGGGGATTTGTCGAAAAGAGAAAGGACGAAGACGGCTGATTTGGCCCGCTACAGCCCGTCGGGAATAATTGAAATTTCGACACGATTATTCCTGGCCGCGATCCCGTTCCAGGTTGCCACGCTGACGCTGTCAGGTACTGACGGATAGTCCATTAGCGGCTCCGAATTTCCGTGGGAGAAAATTTCGTAACGAATTCTGCCGTCGGACCGTTCGTCAGCAAAGCGGATGAAATTCGCAAAAGCGACTGATTGCCTCAGCCCGATTTCATAGGCCTCGTCCGGGGTCCAGCCTATTCGGTCGCAGCGGCTCGCTGCCAAATTGCCAGGGGCCAGCTCATAACCATCTGTACCTGCTGCGAACAGGCAATAGTCGGCAACATGTGTTTCAACCCTGACCAGACCTGAAAAGTCGATTGCCATGAGTTGGTCGGACAGTTGCTCCAGCACGGCCAGGCGAGCCTCTCCCAAAGGCAACTCATCAAACTCGTACAACGACGCCTGATTGGCACCCCACTCGAGCGCCGAGATTACCGTTGTCAGCATCACCTCCAGCGACTGCTGGTATTGCTCCAACTGCTGCGAATTGAGCTGTGCGTCTTCAGCTCCAGTGATGCGGAGATTCTCGGTTTCCTGAACAAGCGAACGATTTTGCAATTGCAGAGCCTGAAATGCCTGATCCCGTTGCCAATAGAGCCAGGCGAATGCCACGGCGACGATAGCCAGCAATGAAACAGCCGCTTGAGCCAGCAGTGGATTCCTTCCATGATCCACACGTACCTTTTCTTTTGGTTCGATCCGGGTGGGTCGTATTTCTTCAGCTACTCGTGAAGCAATTGTTTCATAGCTGTCCAGGAAATCCCGCCGCAGTATGGCTCGCTGCTGTTCGAACAGATCTTTTATGAGGATACGGAGATCCTGATCAAGCGTCTCCAACCCGGGGTATTCACCACTTGTAACGTCCTGCCCGGTCTCGCGCACGTCTGTGTCTCGAACATCCCTGTCCGCGTCGATTACACGCAACGACTTGAGTACCTTTGATACCTCGACAGGTTCGACCCGTTTGGGCAGGACACCAACGGCTCCCAGCGCACGAGCCTGTCCTACATACACCTCTCCTTCCTGGGAGGTATACATCATGATCGGGATAGTCGCGGTATCAGGATTGTTCTTGATTGCCGAGACAGCCTGAAAACCGTCCATTCCCGGCATCAGGTGATCCATGAAAATGACATCCGGCCTGTTCTCGCCCAGGTAGACCAGCGCATCCTCTGCGGACTCTGCCATGTCAACCTTGAGCGCATGCTGCTCAAGCATCTTTTTCAGCACAATTCGCGCAGATCTGGAATCGTCGACAATTAGCGCCGTTTTGCCCACCGGTCGTCCTTTGAGTGCAATTTGCTGCGGCCTGGCTGATCATCCAGATTTTGCCAAACCAAGCAATTTCGCGGGTTTCACAAGCTTTGACTATGTCCAATTATGTCATGAGCGCCTGTTCCCGTGGTCTTTCTTATCAATGAATCGATTGGGATTTGTCTCGGTGGTAAACTATTGGCAGCTCGGATGGATGAGCAAACATCCCAACAGGAGGGCGGACTGGCTTAGATATATAGCCAGCCACACCGAATTTGGCAGAATAATAATAAGCGGACCAGCGAATAGACAGTCACGCTGTCTGGAATTTGCATTGACCGCAAGTGTCTCAGTAAGAACATGGCCGGAAGAATCTTACCCAGATATCTGATCCTGGTGTCGACCCTGACGTTGGTCGGCATTGGCATCATGCTGTCCATCTTCTATGGCCAGTATCGATGGCTGACCTCCGGAATCGTAGCCAGCAGTGTGGAGCAGCACGAAGAAAGCCTGTCCGCAAGTTTCGAGCGCCGGGCGCGCGGCCAGTTGCACAGGATCGCAGACACGCTGGCGGAGTCGGCCGACCCGGGCGCGGACGCTGCTCGCATAATTCTTGACCGCGCTATCGCGGAGAACGAGACGCTGGTCGGTCTGCAATTCGAACGTGATGGCGCATACGAAGTCCAGACGGGAACTGTTGCGCGTGAACCCTCCGGAGAAAGCACACTGTGGGGCAGCGAGCAACTGTACATGGCCTACCCGGTTACGCAGGATGGCCGCGATATCGGCAAGCTGACCAGCAGCTTTTCTCTTGCAACGCTCAATGCCGAATCCGAGATATTTGAAGAGCGGCTGGTTGCACTTGGAACCCAAAGTCAGCAAGACAGCTTCATCTGGATTGGTGGAGCCACGCTCTTTACGCTTGTCTTGTGCGGTCTTGTGATCTGGACTATTGCGAGAATGCAGGCACAACGCATTAAAGAACTGAGAATTCAGGCCGAAAAACTTAGTGATGCGGATTACGGCGAGCCGCTGGATATCGTCAGCGGCGACCTTATTGGAGACCTGGCCGTCGTTTTCAACGACATGCGCGAGAAACTGAAACGAACGACGATTTCCCGCGACTACGTTGACAGCGTTTTGTCGAGCATGAACGAAGCCATCATTGTCACGTCATCGGAAGGTGTGATTACCCGGGTCAACGGGGCAACGTCTCGGATGCTTGGTTACTCCGACGATGAACTTGTCGGTCACCACATTGACCTTATCGTTGATCAGAAAAAAGGCGGCTCGCTGGAGGAAAATTCACTGGCAGATGTGCCTCGCGAAGCGTTCCTGATGGCCAAGTCGGGCGACAGAATTCCTGTTTCCTACACGAGTTCCTCGATCGACACAGAGGGCGACTTTTATGGCCACAGAATCTACGCAGCGCAAAACATCACCGAAAGAAGAAAGGCTGAGCAGAGAATCCGCTACCTGGCGCGGATCGATGCACTGACCAAGGTACCGAACCGGATGCAGTTTCAGCATTTGCTGCAGAGAGCCATAGCCAGAGCGAAGAAGAGCAACCGATCCATATGCCTCCTGTACATTGATATTGACCACTTCAAGGAAATCAACGATACGTTTGGCCACCTCGCTGGTGACACGACACTCGAAACCGTAGCAGAACGCCTGTCGAATGCACTTCCGCACGACTCGGTCATCGGGCGTCTTGCAGGCGATGAATTCGCAGTAATCGTCGACAAGCTGGATATGGCTCCTGAAAACCGCGCCGCGCTGGACAAGCTTGCCCGCTTGCTGCTCGATCGTCTTGCTGAACCTTTCGTAGTGCAGGGTCACGAAGTGTTTATGACGGCAAGCATGGGTATTGCCATGTACCCGACCGACGCACCAAACGTTATCGACCTGATTCGAAATGCCGATGCGGCGCTTTATCACGCAAAGAAAACCGGTGGCAACATTCATTCGTATTACGTGCCAGAGATGAATGAAGCAGCAGTCGAGCGGTTGATGACAAAAAGCAAACTGAAGCGAGCCTTTGAACGCGACGAGCTCCTTGTACACTATCAACCGAAGTACAATCTGCGTACCGGGGAAATCATAGGCGCAGAGGCGCTGGTACGGTGGGAGCTGCCTGAACGCGGCATTATCCTTCCTTCTGACTTCATACCGATTGCCGAAGAAACCAATCTGATCGTCGATATCGGCGAATGGGTTCTCGACCGGGTCTGCGAGGACTTCCGGTATTGGCAAAGCGCTGTCTCATCTCCAGGAAGAGTTTCAGTCAACCTTTCACTGAAACAGCTACGCCAGTTGAATTTCATCAAGCGGATCAGCGCAATCCTGCGAGGTCACGAGATTTCCCCGACCTCGCTTGAACTCGAAATTACCGAAACGACGTTGATGGAGAATCCGAAACGAACAATAAAGATTCTCGATGAGCTCTACGCGCTCGGCCTGCACCTGGCGATTGATGACTTTGGCACCGGGTATTCGTCGCTGAGTGCGCTACAGCAATTTCCCATCAGCACGCTTAAGATCGACAAGTCTTTCGTTGCGGATGTCGCCGTGAACGCGGACGACGCGACGATCGTAGGCACAATCATTCATATGGGCCGCAACCTGAAAATGGACGTTGTGGCCGAGGGCGTGGAAACTGAAGATCAACTATCGTTTCTACAGTCGCTCGATTGCACCTACGCGCAGGGCCTGCTGTTCGGCGACCCGATGAGCTCGGACAACTATCTTGAGTTACTTCGGGCCCAGGCAGCGGGTACAGACAAGCATCGAATTTTGTTTGCATAAGCCCGACGCCTGGCGACTAAATATATGATTTTAATAACATTCGGTTTGGCGCTTCACTACGTTCATCCTACGTGATTAAATATGTCGTCCACGATGTCACCTAACTTGTACCTGCCACTGGAATCTCCGGTGGCACCAACCTAAAAGCCAGGACCATGAAAAAACTGATCAAATTAGCCTTGTGTGTTTCACTTATTTTTGTAGCCCAGTCAGCGCTCTCTTGCGACTACCCGGAGCGGGTCCTGGTGCCAAACGGAAATACGGCAACGAAAGAAGAAATGGTTGCCGGTCAAAGGGGCGTCAAGAAATATGTTGCCGATATGGAAATCTATCTTGAGTGTATCGTGCAGGAGGAAAAATCTGCTCGTGACGCGATTGGCGCTATGGAGGCGGACCAGGAGCAGGAACGGGAAGATATGCTGAACAAGAAATATAATGCCGCTGTGGATGAAATGGAGCGGCTTGCGGCACAGTTCAATGCCGAAGTGCAGGCATACAAGGCCAAGGGAGAAGGCTGAAGGTAATTACGGCGAACCAGATCCGGAAAAGCCCGTCATATGACGGGCTTTTTTTTGCCACGATGGTCTTGTTTATTGGCACTGCAAATTGTTCTACAGGGAATCGATTTCTCTTTTCAGGTCGAAACGATTTTCGGTGATTATGCGTTCAAGCACTTTTATTCGCTCCTCGAGTACATCAATTTTCGACAATGTTTCCTCGAGCTCTTCAATTTTGGTCGGCCCGGCTTTTTTATGCTTGATCCAGGTTTCGATTATCCGCGCGCACATAACCACCGATACCAGTAACAATACAAATATCAGACTGCCGTTCATTTGGTACTCCCGTGCAAAGTCAGCTTGCCAGGCTAGAGTCGCCTGAATTCCTGGTCGAGATTAAATTTAGGCGACGTTACATATCGCTCAAGCCTGGCTAATCGTGAATCCAGTGACTGAAACCGTCTTTTGACATCGCTAACCGTCTGCCCCGGTGACGACCGGAGTGCCTGGCGAAAGCGGGCATCAACATTCTCCTGTTTCGAAATGTCCGGCGCCGACGGCACCAGGAATACTGTCGCGAAATAAACCAGCAATGTAGCAGGCATTGCGAGGAGCAAAGACAGGACAGCGAGGAAGCGGGTTACTTTCAAATTGAATCCGAAGTAATCCGCCAGGCCCGCACAGACGCCGGCCACCATTGCCTTGTCGGCATTGCGGTAAAAACGTCGACGGGGGATATCGTCATATCGACTCATGAATGCCTCCAGGAATCATCTCTCGTAAATCGACGCCAGAATTCATACTCCTGCTGTCTGCCGGAATAGATTAATGGCTTTGCCCTGAACAGCAACGTTGCCGCTACGTACGTCAGCACCGTTGTCCAGAAGAACAGGATAAGGCAAATGACCGCGATTATTCGCACTGTGCCCGTGCGGAAATTAAATCGATCTGCCAGCCCTGCGCATACCCCGAATATCCAGCCGTTATCCGTATCGCGATATAAACCACGTAGCGGCCCGAAATCCAGGTTCCAGGTTTCCCTGCTCATATCTTCTTCCTCCATTCCGGCAGATCGTTATCAAGTATGGTTTCGAGGCTCTCGAGGCGCTCTTCGAGTCGCTGCGACATCAGCCACAGATCCTCGAGCATCTGTTCATCACCGCCCGATATTTCACGCGACTGTTTCCACTTCGTGATGAAATGCAGAACGATAAATAGCGGCGCTGGAACTGCGACGAAAACGATCAGCGCAATGGTCAACAACTCTCCCATGCCAAGCCCCAATTACTTTGCCTCGTTAGTGTTATCGGATTCCGTCGCCTTTTCAGCAGATAGTCGCTTCTTGAGATTCGCCAGATCGCGCGCGATTGAATCCTCTGCTTCCAGTCCTGCGAACTCGTGATGCAGATCTTTCGGCAAACCCAGGTCATAGGCTTCGATGCGGCCCTCGACATCGTCGATTCTCTGCGTGTACTGCTCGAAACGGATCATCGCGTCGTCGATCTTATAATCGTGGATCTTTTTTCTCGCGGCCAGGCGGCTGTTTGCCGTTTGGTGGCGCGCCAGCAGAGACTTCTGCCTGGCTTTGGCATCCAGCAGCTTTGTCTCAAGCCGTGAGATATCTTCGTTCAGCTTCGTCAGGCCGTCGTCAATTGCCGCGTAATCCGAACGAATAAGCTCTGCGGCCGAAGATGCTCTGGATTTCTCCACGAGGGCGGCTTTCGCCAGGTCTTCACGACCCTTCCTCAACGCGAGCTCTGCCTTTGCGTCCCATTCCCGCTCATCTCTCTCAAACAAGCCAAGTTTCCGGTTCAGGTCTTTCTTGTCCGCAATAGATCGTGCCGCAGCCGAGCGTACTTCGACCAGGGTATCTTCCATTTCCTGAATCATCAGTCGTACGATCTTCTCCGGATCTTCGGCCTTGTCGAGAATTGCGTTGATGTTCGAGTTCACGATGTCACTGAATCTCGTGAATATGCCCATTGATTTATCCTCATTTTGTCCAGGTTTCACTGTTGTTATTGCAGCATTCGTGCCAACTTGCTGGTATGCCCAGAAGTGTTTGTTTTTAAACAAATTAATGAGCCTTTCGGAACAAAAACGCGCGCGTATGAATTCGTCAAAAATACGAAGTATTTGTTTTTTTCGCCTGATTTTGGTTAATTAGACCAATGCCGCTAAATCACCCAGTGCAACCGATTATTGGCGAAGCGCCGGTATTCCTCGAGATGCTGGAGCACGTATCCCGTGCAGCGCCCCTGAACAAACCGGTGCTGGTCGTCGGCGAACGGGGTACGGGCAAGGAACTGATTGCGTCGCGGCTCCATTTTTTATCGCGACGCTGGGAGCAACCGCTGGTCAAGGTCAACTGTGCGGCATTGACCGAGTCCATACTCGAATCCGAGTTGTTTGGTCATGAAGCGGGGGCATTCACAGGGGCGGTAAAGGCACACATCGGCCACTTTGAACGAGCAGACGGGGGCACGCTGGTACTCGACGAGCTGGCCACAATTTCGTTACGTATGCAGGAGAAGATCCTGCGGGTCATTGAATACGGCGAACTGCAGCGTGTGGGAGGCACCGAAACCCTGTCAGTCGACGTTCGGATTGCCGGTTCAACAAACTCGGATTTGCAGGCACTGGTTGCCGATGGTCGGTTTCGGGAGGACCTGCTGGATCGACTGGCTTTCGATGTCATCACGATACCGCCGCTTCGTGAGCGAACCGAGGACGTGTTGCCGCTTGCCTACGCGTTTGCGATGAACATGGTCAGCGAGCTTCAATTGCCGTTTTTCCCCGGATTCAGTGCCCGGGCATCGTCATCCCTCCTGCGGCACGACTGGCCTGGCAATGTCCGTGAGCTGAAGAACGCGGTTGAGCGCTCTGTTTATCGGCTGCCGGACAAGACTCAGCAGATTTCGAAAGTCGCTTTTGACCCTTTCGATTCACCGTTTCGATTACGTGACCCGGGAAGCCGGACAGCGACCAAAGGCAGCGGCGAAATCGTTCGTCCACGTCATGTCCTGCCTGTTGATCTGACGCAAAGAATGCGGGAACTTGAAAGAGAGCTCGTTGCCGCGGCCCTGGAACGCTCGAGGTTTAATCAGAGAGTGGCTGCAAATCTCCTGGGTCTGAGCTATCACCAATTGCGGGGCAAGATTCGCAAGCACGAATTGGACACCCGGGATCCGAATAGCTCATTGCCCGATCCGGCGTGATGTTCCTGGCAGCCGCCTGGACCAGCCCTGACCCCGTCCGTCGTTCAGGGTCAGGCCGATCTCTGTTCTTAGCTGTCGTCCCGGTAACGCCGAACGTACATCGCCGCTGCACAGAATATTCCACAGACGACTATACCGATCCAAAGCTGTGGGCTAACAACAAAACTACCCAGGTCCATCAGCGACAGCAGGCTGAGTTTCGCGCCTGTAAAGTTGGC
This sequence comes from Woeseiaceae bacterium, assembly GCA_024640345.1. GTDB lineage: Bacteria > Pseudomonadota > Gammaproteobacteria > Steroidobacterales > Woeseiaceae > SZUA-117. The sequence goes on along the minus strand of JAHEFD010000009.1, from coordinate 16,164 downwards.
GAAATCCTCGCCTTCCTGGAACAGTAGCTCCATGTTGTCAATGCCGGCGAAGAGCGGCATTTTGATGGAACGCTCAAAAAATGTTTCAGCCAGGACACTGCTGTCAAATAACATTTTTTCAAACAACGGCAGCATGAAGATTGGCAGCGCCGCAGTCAGTAGTGGCGAACGCTTGGTAAATGCAGATACGAAAAGAAACCAACCGATAAAGGGTGATAACCACAAAGGCAAGGCCAGCAACAGCACTAATGTCGCCGTCCAGTTATCTATGAACGGAACCGCTGTCCAGATGAGATTCCATGGACTGCCACCACGAAATTCAATCCAGATACTGATGTTCAACAATACCAGGAGGTGAGTAGCCACGATGACGACGAACGTAACCACCGGAATCGCTATCGTGGCGGTTAGAAGCTTTGAAAGCACAGTTTCAAAATCTGTTACGGGTATTGAGCGCCAGAACAGGATGCTCCTGTCCTTTCTTTCGGCATAGAGCGAATCCAGCGTATAAAAGATGGTCAGGATCCACATCGCAAAGATGAACGAACTGGTCAGGCTGATCATGGCAACCGAAAGTGCAACGGCCCTGGCATTTTCCGGCATGTTGGTTGCACCGACGATTCCCATGTCGAGCAGGTCCAGATGATTGATGGAAACCTGGCCGGTCAAAGTCGTCAGAGTAATCATTGCGGCAACAACGGCGGGAACGATGATGAGCGACCTGTGCTCCCAGAACTCGCGGCGCAGCAGTGCAAACTGTGTCTTGATCATGCTGCTGCTCCCTTTACTTTGGCAACGAATAGATCCGCAATATCCGGCGTCCGAATGTCCCCTAGCCCGCTTAGCTGGTCGCGAGTGACCCCTTCGAAAGTCATCACTTTTTTACCAAAGACATCTCTCTCGTAGATCGGCTTGAATTGACGGGCTTTCTCGACACCATCCGGTTTTGCCATTAACTCCACAAACCGTTCCGGTAACGCCTCCATGTCAGAGTTCAAAACGATTTTCCCGTCGTTAATAAACATTACATCAGTCAACAGGTTCTCAATTTCCTCAACCTGGTGAGTGGTAATAATGATGGTGCGTTCCTCATCAAAATAGTCGCTTAAAAGATTGCTGTAGAACTCTTTGCGAAAAATAATATCCAATCCGATTGTCGGCTCATCAAGCACCAGCAACTTCGCGTCGATGGCGGTAATAATTGACAGATGCAATTGAGTCACCATTCCCTTGGATAGCTCCCGGACTTTTGACGTCTTCTTGATGTGCGTTTGTGAAAGAAGCTCCTCTGCGCGTTTTCGGGAAAAATTCGGATGTACGTCCTGGAGGAAACCCAGCAATTGCGAAACCTTGATCCACCTTGGAAGCACAGCCACATCCGCAATGAAACAGATGTTTCTCATCAACTCCTTGCGCTGACGAAATGGATCAAGGCCCAGTACCGACAGACTGCCCTGACAATCCGTTAATCCCAGCACCGCCTTTAATAACGTCGTTTTTCCGGCGCCATTCGGACCAATCAGGCCTACAATGCGGCCTTTTTCGATATCAAAGCTCACACCGTCGACGGCGCGTAAGCTGCCAAAACTTTTCGATACGTTGTGGGCGCTGACGAGACTAGTCATTTTTCTCTCCCTTACCGGACTCGCCCGATGCGACTGATTGTGCGATATCTCTCAGCAGATCTTCTGGACTTAGTCCGAGCCGTTCGATGGTCGCGACGACCAGCGGCCATTCTTTTTCCTTAAACCGTTGCCGCTCGTCCTTCAATAGTTGCACTCGTGCCCCGTCAGTTACGAACATGCCACGACCCCGTTTTTTCTCTACCAGGCCTTCGTCAACTAACTCCTGGTAGCCTTTCAGTACGGTCAGCGGGTTCAGGCGGTATTCTGCTGCAACATTTCGAACCGACGGCAGTGCATCGCCATCGGTAAGGACGCCCTCAAGAATCATCGCGACCACGCGGTCGCGTAACTGCCGATAAATCGGCGCGTCTTCATTCCATTTTGGATCCATTGCGTATCCGGCCCCGGTCATTTTTTATAATGTGCGGTGCTAAACGCGATTTCTGCGCCGGCGACCTGCTCCAGAATAGTAACAGGATGGAGCACCAGCTTGCCGTACGAACCCAATGGCGTTTTTGTGACCATGTAGGCGGTTAGCTTCCGCCAGAATCGATTCCAGTTGCTCATTGTTCACTGCTCCTACAGGGTGCTTTCGGCCGTGACGGGGATGATCCATCGCCACTCGAATCCAAAGTGAGAGTGTCGGCATTAATGCTGACATCCGAATCGGAGGGCAGCGCCAGAACCGTGTCCAACAGGTGTGGCAATGCCTCAAGTTTTTCCGACATGTCAGCGCCACGAACGACACTCACTGACGTTGTCAGCACGGGTAAAACCGGTGCTGCTTTGATCTCGCTGGGTAAATTAGCCCGTGCCTGCCCTGCAATAAGCGCAATCGTAAACAGCAGCAGTACAGAAACCGGGATCCAGCCAGTTGTTAAGCGAATGAATTGTTTTTTCATCTGCAATTGCCGGCATTCGACTGCCGGCCCTTCCATTTGGTGACTTAGTGTTATAGTTGACTATAACACCATATTGGCTAATTGCAAGCCCTTGCAACAAAGAAACCCTGGTTCTGGCTCAAGCACGTTTAATGAGGTAGTGAACCGAAACGTTGGCTTTATAAATCAATGAGTTATAGTTCTTCATTCGACGCGTCCAGGTACCTGCAGGGCAGCCCGCCAAGGATCCGCGGGCTGCGATCATGGCATTTGCCCGCGGGCGATCCGGGGCAGGATCGGGGCAATCGATGACTGCCATCGCGATAAATACCAGGTCAGCCTCCGGCCCGCTATGCGAGGCTGATCACCTCGCTTATGCTCGAAGGATGAGTGTCGAACCTGATGATTCTGCCTTGATGCTGCGCTACCGGGACGGTGACACGGCTGCGTTTGAAACCATCTACCTTCGTCATAAGGATCCGCTGTATCGCTACCTGATGAGACTGTCACTCCACCGGGACACAGCCGATGACCTGTTTCAGGAAGCCTGGGGGAAGATTATCAACAGCCGGCATAGCTACAGGCCGACGGCGAAGTTTTCCACGTTTCTGTTTCGAGTCGCGCACAACTGCTTTATCGATTACATCAGGAAGAACAAACGACACACGGCGGAGACCAGCATAGACCCGGATCTTTACGCCGATCCGGCCGACGAACCGGACACGGTAACGGAGATTCACCTGGCCCGGCGGCGACTTGACGCCTGCCTCAGCCAGATACCGCCGGAACAGCGAGATGCATTCCTTCTTCACGAGGAAGCGGGGCTCTCGATCGATGAGATCGCGTTGGTTACCGGCGTCAATCGGGAAACGGCGAAAAGCAGACTCCGCTATGCGGCGGCGAAGCTCAAAGTTGCTCTGATTCAGCCGAACGTCGCCGACAAGAGCTGCAGGTCGTGACGAGGTCAAAAAACCAGGGTCCCGGCGGCGCTAGCGACGTAGACCCGTCGCTTTCGCGGCATTATCGACAACTGGCCACCGAATCCACACCGGATAAGCTGGATCGGACCGTCATCCGAGCGGCTCGAAAAGAGGTCAGGAGACTCCGGTATCCGAGCTGGATTGCCGACCATTTCAAACCGGCGGCATTTGTGGTCATGTTTGCACTCAGTTTTGCAGTGATTCTTGAAATGAACGACGCAGGAATCATTCCGACCTCGCCCTTCACTGACGAGCAGGTCATCCCACTGGATCGTCCATCCAGTGCATTCCAGGACGCGGCAGAAACCGTGACCGAGCAGCTGCGCGACGCCGCAGCAATCGCCGACAGCACAATCCAGAATTCTGTCGCGAATGGTGAAAAAATACTGACTGAGTCAGACACGGGGGCCGACCAGTCGACCCTGCCACCGGACGAGTTCTATTGTGATGCCAGGCAACGGAGCACCGTGTCGACCTGGTGGCAATGTATTGAAGCGCTCGAAAATCGTGGCGCGACCGTCGCCGCCGAACGGGAACTGGCAGAACTGACGAGGGCATTTCCCGGCTTTGTACAACCCGATTAACGAGAATGCGATTCGATGTATGTAGTATTACCGGGTGCCGGGCCTCGCCCGGAGTGCTAGAATTCTGCGCCGAAAACACCAGTCATTCTTTTTCCAGCACCAAAGGCCCACAACATGAAAAATCCCGTTCGCGTCACAATTACCGGCGCCGCCGGCCAGATTGGCTACCAACTTGCGTTTCGAATCGCCTCTGGACAGATGCTTGGACCGGATCAGCCAGTGATCCTGCAGTTGCTGGAAATTCCGCCCGCGCTTCCGGCGCTGGAAGGTGTCGTGATGGAACTCGAGGATTGTGCATTCAATACGCTCGCGGGTGTCATCGCTAGCGCAGATCCGGATGTAGCCTTCAAGGACAGCCAATACGCCTTACTGGTTGGCGCACGACCGCGAGGTCCGGGCATGGAGCGAAAGGATCTCCTGGAAGCAAATGCCAAGATCTTCTCGGTGCAGGGCAAGGCGATGAATGATCACGCAAGCCGTGATATCCGGGTTCTCGTTGTTGGCAACCCGGCAAACACCAATGCGTTGATTGCGAGCAGCAACGCACCCGATATCGACAAATCCCGTTTCACCGCAATGACCCGGCTTGATCACAATCGCGCGAAGGCACAGGTTGCAGCGAAAACCGGCAGTCACGTTTCCGATATCCGCCAGATGATCATCTGGGGCAATCATTCGGCAACCCAGTACCCGGATATTCATCACGCATTTGTGGCTGGCAAACCGGCATCAGACCTTGTGGACGAAACCTGGTTGACAGAGGATTTTATCCCGACCGTACAACAACGTGGCGCTGCGATCATCAAGGCCAGGGGCGCATCATCTGCAGCGTCAGCCGCATCGGCTGCAATTGATCACATGCATGACTGGGCACTCGGAACACCCGGAGACGACTGGGTCAGCATGGCGGTGCCGGCAGATGGCAGTTACGGTATAGCGGAAGGCGTTGTCTACTCCTATCCGGTGCGCTGCAAGGATGGAGAATACGAGATCGTACAAGGACTCGACGTGAACAAGTTCAGTCAAAAACGCATGCAGGCGACGGAAACGGAGCTGCGTGAAGAACGTGCCGCAATCGAGTCTCTACTGTAAAACATTTGATACGGGTCACGAGCCTGTGACGCGGTATCTGGAACCATCGACCCCCCGATGTTAGGGTTAATTAAGGGTCGGAGAACTGTCGCCGACCCAGATACTTGAGGAATATTTCGTGTCCGGTTTTCTGTTCAGCCTCACCTGGTTCCTGCTGTTCCTCGGCAGCGCTATCTACCTTGCCTACAATCGAGTAAGCCTGTTTGCATCAACGGTTGCGATGGGCGCCATCCTGTTGGCCTACTGGGCCTTTGGCGACTGGCACTGGCTCACGTTACTGGTGGCCATCCTGCTCTACGCGCCGCTGGTTTTTGTGAACTTTGTCGACGCCCGTCGTGAAAAGGTCACTCGTCCGGCGCTAAATATGTACCGCAGCATGTTGCCGTCGATGTCAGAAACCGAACGCGAGGCACTGGAGGCAGGCAGCATCTGGTGGGATGGCGAGCTCTTCTCGGGTATGCCTGACTGGGATCAGCTGATGTCGTTCCCGGTACCCAAATTGTCTGACGAAGAACAGGCCTTCATCGATGGGCCCTGTGAAAAGCTTTGCTCGATGCTGGATGACTGGGACATTTCCCATGAACGTGCCGACATGCCGCCGGAGATATGGGAATACATCAAGAAGCACGGGTTCTTCGCGATGATCATTCCAAAGCGATACGGCGGCCTGGAATTTTCCGCGTATGCCAACGCGATGGTCATCGCCAAACTCGCAAGTCGAAATGCTACTGCGTCATCCACTGTCGGCGTCCCCAATTCGCTGGGTCCGGCCGAGCTCCTGCTGCACTATGGCACGGAAGAACAAAAAGATTTCTGGTTACCGGGGCTGGCTGCCGGCACCGAAATTCCCTGCTTTGCCCTGACCTCACCTGAAGCGGGCTCCGACGCGGCCGCGCTGATTGATAGCGGTGTCGTCTGCAGGGGCAAATGGGAAGGCAAGGACACGATCGGCATACGGCTTAACTGGGAAAAACGCTATATCACACTTGCACCCGTTGCCACCGTACTTGGACTCGCATTTAAATTGTATGACCCGGACCACCTGATCGGTGACACCGAAGACTACGGCATCACCGCCGCGCTGATTCCCACGAATTTGCCGGGCGTCAGCTTCGGTCGCCGGCACCATCCGCTGGACGTTCCGTTCCAGAACGGACCGACTACGGGCAAAGACGTATTTGTACCCCTTGATTCGATCATCGGCGGCCAGGAAATGGCCGGCAAGGGGTGGAAGATGCTCGTCGAACTACTTTCTGTGGGCAGGGCAATCACCCTACCTGCGACAGCCTCGGGCGGCGGCCAGGCCGCTGCCTACACGACCGGCGCTTATGCGCAGATCCGGCGGCAGTTCAATCTGCCGATCGCGAAATTCGAAGGCGTGGGCGAGGCACTTGCACGCATTGCCGGGCACACCTACATCATGAACGCGGCCGTTTCGGTCACTGCCGGTGCGATCGACCAGGGCGAGAAACCAGCTGTTCCGTCGGCAATACTCAAATACCACTGCACCGAGCTCGGGCGAAAAGTCGCCAACGACACGATGGACGTACATGGCGGTAAAGCCATCATGATGGGACCGAAGAATTATGTCGGTCGGAACTATATGGCAACGCCGATTGCGATCACGGTAGAGGGCGCAAACATCCTGACCCGCAGCCTGATCATTTTCGGCCAGGGCGCGATGCGTTGTCATCCGTACGTGTTGCGTGAATTACAGGCAGCACAGGATGAAGATACCGAACGCGGACTGCTCGATTTCGATGACGCGCTTTTTTCACACGTAGGGTACGCAATCAGCAATGCCGCGCGTGCATTTTTCCTTGCGATGACTCACGCAAAATTCAGCAAAGTGCCACTTAACACCCCCACGCGGCGCTACTACCAGAACGTCAACCGATACAGCGCGGCCTTTGCGCTGGCTACCGACTTCGCCATGCTGACGCTGGGCGGCAAACTCAAGGTCAAGGAACTGTTGTCTGCAAGACTTGGCGACGTCCTGAGTTGCATGTACCTGGCATCGACCGTATTGAAGCACTTTGAAAATCAGGGACGCAGGGCTACAGATATTCCGCTGGTCGAATGGTCCGTCAGAACCTTGATGTATCACGCGCAAGAGCAACTGCACAGCTTCCTGCTTAATTTTCCGAATCGACCCGTAGCTTTCGTACTGCGTCTCGTAATCTTTCCGCGCGGCCGAACCTATTCACCGCCGTCCGACGAACTGGGCAAAAAGATCGTCTCACTGATCACGAAAACAGGTGAGGCGCGGCAGCGGCTCAGCGAGCAGGCCTATAAAGCACTTGAGCCTGGCAGCCCGCTCGGATTGCTGGAGGAAGCCCTGGAGCTGTCGGAAAAATTCCAGCCGCTGGAAAAGAAATTGCGACAGGCACGCAAAGAAGGGTTGATTCATTCCGAGTACCTTGGACACCAGATCGATGAAGCTGAAGGTGCGGGTGTCATCAGCGCAAAAGAAGCCGCCGAGGTCCGCGACTATCATGACAAGGTGCTTTTCCTTCTGTCAGTTGACGACTTTTCTCCGGATGAACTGGGACGACCGGGATCTGGCGATAGGCCTGTCGTACCCGAAATGACTCACGAAACAGTTGCCCTGGTCGCCAGCTCCGATGCCGCCCAATCCGCAGGCAAGAAAAAAGCGAAGAAGAAACCGGCAAGGAAAACTTCGTCGAGGAAGACCAGTAACAGCAAAGTCGCCGGCAATAAAACTGCCACCGAGAAACCGGGCAAGAAGAAAAGCAAGAAGAAATCGAGCTAACTTATGCCAGACAGCTTCGGGCTGGTTTACGAAGTAACCCATATCGTTGATCGCGAGATCATCGCGGATTTTGACGCCTGGCTTGGTCAACACATCGAAGAAATGCTTGCTATCGAGGGCATCTCCCGGGTGGCATCATTTTCGGCGAACGATAGCGATGACGGCCGGCCCAGGCGCGTCTCCCAGTATCATTTTGACAGCGACGCGGACCTCGAGAATTACCTCGCCGGCCCGGCCCGGTTTTTGCGCCAGGCTGCTGAGGACAGTTTCGGCGGGCGATTCACCGCAGATCGCAGAGTACTGCATCAGAACGAGGTCATCGATGGCTCACTGAAGCCTGCCGAAGTCTGTCTCAATTGCGGCACAACACTAACGGGTCAGTATTGCGGTGATTGCGGTCAGCGCGCGACCACGCGGCTGATCAGCGTCTGGCAGCTATTGCGCGAAGCCTTTGGCGATCTCCTCGAAATTGATTCACGGATATGGCGGACACTGATCCCCCTGACTGTACGCCCGGGCAAGCTCACGCGGGACTACCTGGAAGGCAGGCGAGCGCGATTCATGCCGCCTTTCCGAACCTATCTTGTATTGAGCATCATTTTTTTCCTCGTTGCATTTTTCGACCCCAGGGAAGAATTCGGCATCCTGTTCGGGCCGGAATCGGACCCGGCCGGCGTTGTCGAAGAAACAGGCGCCGGGGAGGGACAGGCAGGCGAGCCTGGCAACGAGGGCGCGCAACTGCCGAGCGGAAACGGCGATGCACTGCCTGGCGCATCCCGAATGGACCCTGCGGACGGGGACGTAACCACCGAGGTGCCGGTAGCGGGGCAGGATGCATCGATAGTCGATCAGGCGGAAAACGACAAAGAGGACGACGCCGGATTCAACATTCATATCAGCAATGACGAAACGACGGTTTCTGACGATTGCGATGAAATTGAAGGCGGAGACCTGCCACCCTGGCTTGCGACCCGGCTGACACCGGAGCGACTCAAGGCAATGTGCGAACGCGTCGTCGCGGATGATGGCCAGGCTTGGGCTCGCAAGCTGCTCGATAGCGTCCCGGCTGCCCTGATCGCACTGCTGCCGCTCATGGCACTGGTATTAAAAGCCCTGTACCCGCTGTCGAAGCGTTACTACGTCGAACATGTCCTGTTCGTAATTCACTTCCACGCATTCATATTCCTGATCCTGAGCCTGCAAGTCATGTTCTCGCGCCTGGTGTCTTTCGTGAGTCTCCCGGATGTACTCGGGCTTGTTACCTCTGTAGCGGTTTCCCTGTACATACCGGCCTATCTGTTCAAGGCCATGCGTCGGGTCTATGACCAGCGCTGGCTCTCTACGGCGATCAAATACGTGCTGTTGCTGATGACCTATTTCGGGGGGTTGTTGGGAATTCTGGGCGCTACAGCTCTGATTGCGGCATTCTCGATCTGACATTTTTCCAGACTTCTGCAAGAACATGCAGCAATAACCTTGAGCAAGGGGTCGAACCCCTCTAGAATTTCCGGGCTAGGCCGAATATCCAGCCACCGAGAGAGCAGCTGCATACACCAAACATGGACAGAACAAGCATAGGAATCAGTGGGCTCGCCGCCTACACGCCTCCGTTCCGTGTCTGGCTGGAGGACTGGTGCAAATGGACCGATAACCAGTGGCCCAAGATCCGTGAGGTTGTGGGCCGCAGTTTTCGCGTTCGCGGCCGAAATCAAAGCGTCTACACCATGGCAGCAACCGCCGTCATGCGGCTTATTGATCAGTACGACATTGACCCGACACGGGTGAAGTTTCTCGGCCTTGGCACCGAGTCCAGTACCGATAATTCGGCCGGCGCAATTATTGTCAAGGGTATGGTCGACCAGGCCCTGATCGCCCAGGGTAAGCCGCCGATCGCCCGAAGTTGTGAAGTCCCCGAATTCAAGCACGCCTGCCTGGGCGGCGTATACGGGATGAAAAGCGCCATACGCCATCTTGCACTCGATGGTTCGGGTGGCCAGGCCATCGTCGTATGTGCCGACATAGCCGAATACGCTCGCGGTTCAAGCGGTGAACCCACCCAGGGCGCCGGTGCGGTCGCGATGTTGCTGGAAGAAAACCCGAAACTGGCGGCGGTTGACCTGCTTCGATCCGGTTCTGCCTCAGACTACCGAATCATGGATTTCCGCAAGCCGATGCTGCGCTTCTGCGGCCAGGACAGGAGCGAGAGTCACCAGGTCCAGGACTTCCCGGTTTTCAATGGCAAATATTCTACAACCTGCTATATCGACGAGACGCTGCACGCGCTCAACGACATGTACGAAAAGCGTGGCCTGACAGCCGCTGATTACCTGCGATCGCTTAATATTGTCTTTATGCACCGACCCTATCGGCGTATGCCGGAGACCGGCTATGCAATTGCCTACCTGTTTGCGCTCGGCAACGGTTCGCCCGAGGATCGTGCAGAACTCGCATCCTATTGCTACGAGGCTGGCATCGAGCCAGGCGCACTGCTCAGGGAAATGAGCAGCAAACCGGAGGTCGCGACATTTGCGGATCCTGAGCGGCTGAATTATGAAGCGTATCCGCTAGCCATGGCTGTATTCCGCATCTTCCGCGCCTCGCGCCGCTATCGACTCGAGATCCTGGACAAACTGGCGCTCGGAAGTGACACGATGCTGGACCTGGGTAATCTTTATACCGCAGCCCTTCCGGCATGGATCGCAGCAGGCTTTGAGCAGGCGCTGGATGAAAACCTGGACATCGCTGGCGAAGAGCTCCTGACCCTCGGTTACGGGAGCGGTGACGCGGCCGAAGTCATTCCCTTCTTCGTCGCCGATGGGTGGCGCGAAGCGACCGCGGCAATTGGATTTGGCCGATCAATGGAATTTGCTGTGGACATCAATGAAGAGCAATACACGGCTCTGCATTCCGGCCGTCGGGCACCGAACCTCGATTACCTCCCAAGGAATGAATTCATCATCGACAAAATCGGCCGCACTGATGAGCGCCAGTTCCAGGATGTTGGAATCGAGTACTACCGCTACGTGAGCTAGACCCAATTCGCCCACGTTCCTGGTTGATGCCGCGACGGTTGGTGTGAATTGATCTTTAGTCAATTGACGAAAAAATATTAACGACGGTTCGTGTAGCGGGCAACGACATCCGGAAATTCGTCATTGAGCCGTTGCCATTCCATTTTAAACCACGGCGTGAATTGTTCCGCGTTTGCCCGCAACTCTTCTTCGAGCTTATGGGCTGACACGAAACGAAGCGCTTCGACTTCGGTCGTATTTGCCGTCACCGTATCATCGAGAGATCCCAGGAGTACGTGACACAGCTCATGCTCTGAACCGAGGTCTTCGAAGTTGGCCCGGTATGAAAACTTGTAGACGAATTCCAGCGCCGCACTTGCCTGCAGCTCATCCTGCAGACGCCGAACGGCGGCAATCTCGATCGACTCGCCCTGGCGCGGATGACTGCAGCAGGTGTTGGACCAGAACAAGGGCCAAAGCCGCTTGCCAGAGGCCCGCTGCTGCAAAAGCAGTTCGCCGTCCGGATTGAACAGGAACACGGAAAAAGCACGATGCAGGACACCTTCGCCATCGTGACATTCGGCCTTGCTCAGAACGCCTGTCTCGTTGTCATTCATGTCAACGAGAATCAGTGACTCTTCCTCGGAGGAAACTATTCTTGCAGTTGTTTCGGTCACAACGGTCCTAGTGAGAATCCATTCCAATTATCTGGTATCCGGCGGCAGCTAGTGCGCCGGCGACCTCCTCGACCTTACCCGGACAGAGCGCGACGATCGATCCGCCACCGCCGGCCCCGGTCAGTTTTGCACCCATTGCGCCTGCGGTTCTCGCAATAGCAATCATACGCTCGAGTTCCGGCGTCGATACTCCCAGGGCGTTTAACAACCCGTGGCAAACATTCATCAGTGACCCCAGCTCCTCGTAGTCCCGGCGCCCGAGCGCTGCCACGCCTGCGATACTGATATCGTCAATCTGGTCGAATATCTTCGATATCATGGATCGGCTGCGTTCGTAGCGTTGCCGCACGGCAGCAACCTGGTCCCTGGTGACGCCTCGCGACCCACTTGCCGCAATGACCAACGGGAGGGCTTCGGAGAGGTTGATGACTTCCTTGCCCCCCTTGTCACCGCTGCGGAACAGAATAGGCTGGCCAAATGTCGCAATATCGTTGTCAATACCAGACGGCTTTCCATGAGCGATCTTCTCGCAACGAAATGCCAGGTCATTGATCTCTTCTTCACTTTGGCCGAGTCCCAATAGCGCGTCGAATGCGCGGATCACTGCGACTGCGAATGAGGCCGATGAACCCAGACCCATGCCGATCGGCACACGCGAGCTGATCCGGATTTCAAAGGGCCGGTCATTGATCCTGAGTTCGCCCATAATCAATGCGACTGCCCCGGCTGCCCCATCGTGCTTCGGATCCCCCGGAAGCCATTCCTCCGATATGTTCCAGCCAGGAACCGACAACAACACCTTATCCGACACTTCCCGCACCGTCGCCGTCACCGCCTGCGCGAGCGGCAAGGCCAGTGCGTGCCTGCCATAAACCACGGCATGCTCGCCAAGTAATATGACTTTGCCGAACGCTGTGCCGCTCGCTGTGTTAGCGGTCAGTTCCTCAGCCGATACATTTGCATCGTTTGAGAATTCGTCCATCAGCTCTTTCGCTTTCCAGGTTTTGACGTCGCCGCTTGCGATCATTGCGGAAACAACCTGATCGAAAACTTGATCCGGCACACCGGCGCTGACAGCCACACTCCTTGCATGCAGGCTCATGTGGCCCTTCTGAATACCCTCGGTGGCCAGCGCTTTCAGCGCCGCAAAATTTTGCGCCAACCCTGTTGCAGCCATCAATTCCGCAAGTTCGGTCGCTGCCGACACGCCGCAAAGCAGCAGACCAATTCTCGCCCCCGGGTTGGACTCCAGCGATCCTCCGACGATGCCGACCTTCAGCGGTATCGTGAGCTCGCCCTCCAGGTCGCCGCCAGATGAGACTGACCAGCGGGTCAATGCCCTGTAAGCGCCGTCCCGGACAGCAAACGCATGCGCGCCGGCTTCGATGGCTCGCCAGTCGTTCCCGGTGGCAATCGCAATCGCATCGATCCCGTTCATGATGCCTTTATTGTGGGTCGCGGCTCGATACGGGTCGGCATTGGCAAAGTCATTTGCCAGCACGATAGCATCCCGAACTTCCTCGGCCGGGCGATCTTCAGTGGCCAGCGTGTGCAACGCGATCCGGCCACGCACGGTGACCAGGGATCTGTCGGCCAGGTTGGACAGGATTCGAAGACCTGTTTTCGCACCGGCTATTTCTTCGACACGGCTCGCCAGTCCCTCACACATGGTGTTCACGATATTGGCACCCATGGCGTCGCGCGTATCAACGAGCAAGTGCAATGCCACCATCGGCTCCCCGCTCGGCGTCATATGCCGGAAAACCTCGATCGCCCTGGCCCCGCCTCCGCGAGCCTGCAGATTTGGTTGCGTGGCGTTGGCGATAGCAAGCAGCTCGTCCGTCGAATCCAGGAGTCGCCGGGTCACGTCTTCGGCTTCCTTGACGCCGACAATCTGGACCTGGCCCGTTAATATCGGCTCCATCGACGTTGCCGCAAATCCGCCGGTCTCTCGGAACAGTTTTGCGGCACCGCTGACGCCGGCCACAATGGAGGGTTCCTCCACGACCATCGGAACGACGTAGTCTTTTTTGTTGACCAGGAAATTCGGTGCGACACCAAAGGGCAGACCAAACACCCCGATGACATTCTCAATCATGCATTCCGCCGTATCGCGCGGAAGTAATGGCGTTCCCGCTGCAAGCGATCTCGCGGTTTCCTGGTCGATAAATCCGCGCTCATACAGTTGCTGGATCCTGTCGACGACCGGCAGCTGATAAAAACCCGCTATGCGTGAATCACTCAATGCCCGCCCCCGGACAAGAATCGGATACCAACTGGATCCACCGACGCATCGAGGGAGACAAACCCGAGCGTCTCCGCAGCATCGCAGAACTCATTGATCGCGTTCTCATCGGCAGCCAGGACGATTCCGATATCACCACCACCCGCACCACAGGGTTTGTAGACGGCAGCAAAGTTTGTAGCAATATTACGAAGCGCATCGTGACCAGCATCGAATATGCCGAGATCATGGTCAATGCCGAATTGCCGCAACGTGTCCGTATAGCGATCGAACACGCGCAAGATTTCCTGAACCTCATGCCCCTTCCAGGCCAGCGCGGCGGCTTCTGCTGCGTCTGAAAGCAACGACCAGCTCTTGTCACCGTCGCATCGCGTCGAAAGATTGCGGATCCTGGCTTTCGTATCCGCGGGCTTGCCGCTCCATAGCAGACGACAGGCAAGTTTGGCCGGCCACGGATGCCGCAGCGGCGCACTCGCAGAGCCTGATCTGAATTCGATTACGCCTCCGTAGAAACTTGTTGCAATATCGACGCCACTGCCAAGACCGCCCTGGAGCGTTTTGTGCGCCGCGCGCGCGAGTGCAAATACTCGTTCCCGCCGGGAATCAAGATCAAGCAGCGCGCCGATCAACGCGGTCATTGCCGCTGCACTTCCGCCCAGCCCAAACTTTTGCCCTGATCGGGGAGCAAAAAAAGCCGTGGTATCGACCGTAACATCAAGATAATCATCAACAGCCGGCACACAGGCACTCCAGGCCGCTTCGATAAGTTCGAGCCCCTGTTTCGGCAGCGCGTCAAGCCACTCGATCTCGCCAGCATCGTTCGCGGTAAAGCGCCACTGCCCTGGGGCATGGCCCGGTGTTGAAACGCTGTGAAACCCGTTGTTCGTCGTCTCTATCCGGGCCACCGCGCGACAATCGATTGCGGCAGAAAGGGCCGGCGCAGTGCGAAGTACCGCATACTCACCGGACAGTACGGCTTTGCCCGGCACGCTGACTGATACGGAAGTCACGCCGGATCCACCAGCCTGGCACCCGCCCCGAGAGCGCTCCGCATCGTGTCAATGACGCCTGCTGTCTGTTGCAGGGCAACCGCTACTGCATCAGCATCCCCTGGCAGGCACACTGCCTTGACCTGCGGCCCTGCGTCGATAGTGAAGAACACCGCACGCCCTTCCGCCTGCAATGCGCGGATAGTTTCCATGCAGGACAACGTCGCACTGTTCCAGTACACGACAGGTGGTCTCGAACTCCACATAACCGAATGCATCTTCAGACAATTGTGTTCCGCAACAGCCGCCAGTTGTGCAAAGTCCCTGCTCAGCAAGGCCGCTCTCGCGACCTTGAGATCGTCGTCCTGCCGTTCGAGCCAGCTCGAATAAAACGGCGAGGTGCTTTCGCTACGAATCATTGCGTCGCCCGACCCCAAAGGTTTCGGGCCATCTGCAGTGATAGCTACAATAACTTCCAGTGGCCAGTCGGATGCTTCACAAACTGTCCGCACGTCAATCTGTTCTTCACCGGCGATCAGCTCGGCAAAGCCGCCATAGAGCGAACGCGCTGCCGAACCTGACGCGGCACCGGCCAGTCGCGCCAGCTCAAGACGGTTACGGATGCCCCCTACTTCCTCATCAGCGGCAACCACCAGTGCGGCGAAGGCGGACGCCGACGAGGCAAGTCCTGCGCCGATCGGAAAATTGCTGTGGCTGACTACGCTCGCACGCCGCCGATCAGCGCCGGCCACCAGGTCCAGGCAATGGCTCACCCGTGCCAACATCGCCGGCGCGCCCCGGTCATTCACCTGCAGCGTGTCTTCCGTCAATTCGTCGTTAAAGTCGATCGACATCCTCGTCCAGAGACTTTGCAGCGTTATCGACAGGGAGCTCACGGCGGGCAGATTCAGCGAGTGGTCGCGTTTGCCCCAGTATTTGATCAGCGCAATATTAGGTTGTGCCTGTGCAACGACTGCCATTTTCTCTAATCCGGATCTACTCTTCGTGCGCACTTGCGCCGGGAGCGGGATTATAGCGCTCAAGGGCAGCTCGGCGAGGTTTCGTGTACGCTTGCGCGATGACCGGGATGAAGAAACCAGACACCGAAGAGGGGCATTTCGCCAGCAAATTAGCGGCCTACACGGGAAGAGTCGAAGGCTGCCTGGATCGGGCGTTGCCGCCCGCAGCGCAAGCGCCGGAGCGCCTTCATACCGCCATGCGATATGCGGCGCTCAACGGGGGAAAACGCCTGAGACCACTGCTGGTCTACGCAGCCGGCGAGTGCCTGAATGTCAATGTTGAAAAAC
>JAHEFD010000132.1 GCA_024640345.1 Woeseiaceae bacterium | reverse complement strand
ACCTGCAATCCGCCAGAGCTGCGACGACTGCTCCCGTGAACGACTGCCAGTATGACGACCAGCCCGACGGCAAGAACCTTTCTGATCCATTCGGATGAATCGCCTGGCAATATGGACGTCGCATAGGCGGCAAATGTAATTGCGGCCAAAGCAGTCGGCCCCGCGAAACCGATGGTGGCGGACGTCCAGCCCGAGACGAAGCCCGCGGCGGGGTGGTAAATTCTGGCCAGAAAATTATATTCGCCGCCGGATCGGGGTAATGCTGCGCCGAGCTCCGCGTAGGTCATGGCGCCACAAACGGCGATGAGTCCGCCAATGGCCCAAAGCATCAGAATGACGAAGCCGGACTGAATATCCAAAAGCTGGAATCCGAGGCTCGTAAATACGCCGGTGCCGACCATGTTGGCAATAACGACAGCCGTAACTGTCGTGAACTTGAATTTTGTCGAGGGCATGAAGGTTTTGCGCTTATTCGTATTATTGTGCCGCCATTATTGCGATGATTTTGGAGTCCGTCCAACTGTCAGTTCGCCAGGGCAGGGTCTTGCCAGGGTGCCGGCACGAAGGACCCGGAAGTCTTCGGATAATACGTATTAAGATCAAATGCTTGCGCTTGAGACAATGCGGAAAGCGGTATGCGCACCGCCCCTATTTCCCTCTCCGTTGACAGCAAGGACCCACAGGTATGACCAGTAAGAAAACCAATAGCGCAGCGGGAGACCAGCATCCGTCACACATTTTTGGCGAAATGCGGCACAGCCCCGAGCAAATTCGCGAACTCTTCAGAAACGGAACCTACCCGTACAAAAACAAAATCAGGACGGCGGTTTACGAGCGGCACAAGCAGGAACTGCAGGTTGAGCTGCTTAAGGTTCAAAACTGGGTGAAACAGAGTGGGCAGCGAATTGTTGCTCTTTTCGAGGGAAGGGATGCAGCGGGGAAGGGCGGCACGATCAAGCGTTTCACGGAACACCTCAATCCCCGGGCGGCTCGCGTGGTTGCGCTGGAAAAGCCGACGGCGCACGAGATGGGTCAGTGGTATTTTCAGCGATACGTCAAGCACCTGCCAACCGCGGGCGAGATGGTGTTTTTTGATCGTTCCTGGTACAACCGGGCAGGCGTCGAGCGTGTCATGGGATTCTGCAGCTCCCTGGAATATCTTGATTTCATGCGGCAGGTCCCGGACCTGGAGCGTATGTTGGTGCGATCGGGAATACAGTTGTTCAAGTACTGGTTTTCTGTCACGCAAGAGGAGCAGCAAAAACGATTCCTCGCCCGCACCGACGATCCACTCAAGCAGTGGAAGCTGAGTTCGATTGATGAGCAATCAATGGACAAGTGGGTCGAATACACGCAGGCAAAAGAGGCGATGTTCTTCTATACCGATACCGCCGATGCGCCATGGACAGTCGTAAAGTCAGATGACAAGAAACGCGCTCGACTGAATTGCATGCAACATTTTCTTGCGAGCCTTGATTATCCTGACAAGGATGAAAGTGTTCTGCACGGACCGGACCCACTCATCGTAGGAACATCGTCACAGGTCATCGAAAAAGACCGTCACCTGTGGGCATAAACGCTTAGTCCTGGGCGGGAATGCCCTGGCTGAGCGCACTCTCGATGGCTTCTGTCAAAGCTTCAATATTCACGTTCGGGTTGGCCGCCACGTGCCGGACCCAGGCGGATTCCTCGACGGTCGTTAACGACGCTGCGCCTGCAGGTAACCGCCTGACAATTTCGTTCGCGCCCACCTGGCCTTCAGCTCGCCACAATATGACGCCGCTGGTATTGGGCGCATAAACTTGTACACCTGACCGGCTCTGCAGAAACCGGGTCAGCTTGTCAGCCGAATGCATGGCGGCGTCAATATGTTGCTCGAGGCCTGTTCGCCCCCACGCCAGCAACGTTGCAAAAAGTGGTATCGCATTGGCGCTTCGTGAACCGAGGACGCCAACATTCGGTACAGCCAGGTAAGCACCACCGAAACTGATGGCAGCATGCGCTGCTGTCGCATCACGGAAAAAAATGAGTCCGGAATCTTTCGGCTGGTAAAACCATTTATGTGCGGAAATCGCTACAGAGTCAGCAGACTCAATGCCATTGAGGCTGTCGCGGTAAGCACCGGAAAGTCGCAAGGGACCGGCCCACGCCGCATCGATGTGTGTCCAGGCCGCATTTGTTCGGATCGCTAAATCATCGATTGCACCGGCGCTTGTAGTGCCTGCGGTCAACACTAATGCCGACGTCGACAGATCCTGCGGAAGTGCGCTGAAACGAATTTGCCCGATATCATTAACCTCGACCTCGAGAAATTCGAGTCCGAGGATATGCGCAGACTTTGCGACCGACAGGTGAGCCGCTTTTGACGCAACGACCCGATCGACTCCCATCGATTCGCGGGCGGCCCAGAGTGCCGTAAGGTTCGACACCGTGGAGCCCGGGGTCATGTGACCGCCCGTCATTCCGTACGATGGTGCCAGCCACCGAATGAGCCGATCTTCGATCTGTCGTGCGATTGGCGAAACATCCGGGTGCAGGAGATTCTGGTTCAGGGCAGCGTTCCAGAAAGTCATTGCCCAGGTTATCCACGGAGTTGGCGGATCCATATGGGCAAAAGCAGTCTCGTCGCCCAGTCGTCGCGCACCGCCGATCACCATGGGGGCCAGCAGGTCGAGCACGCTCGATTCGCCGAGTCCCGCTTCGGGTAGCGACTCAGGCATGTCGAATTCCCTGGGGCTGCTTTGAGTATGCAGCAGGGCTTCAACCGCCTTTTGTAGCGACTCACGATCCGGATCAAAAGACGAGCCGACCTCAAATCTCCAGCGTGAAATTATCGGCGTCTTTGTCGAAGGCAAACCGGTTGCGAAATTGTCTTAATTCTTCCAGATCCAGCGTGACTGTCGCCGTTCCAGATCGATCGCCAAGATCAGCAAGATCATTGCCGAGATAATCAATGATCGCACTGCCGCCTATGTACGGGAGATCGTTGCCGTCCCGCCCGATTCGATTGACGCCCGCAAGGAAGCTGAGGTTTTCGATCGCGCGAGCACGCATCAGGGTTGCCCAGGCGTTGTGTCTTCTGCTCGGCCAGTTGGCAACGTAAATGAGCAGATCGTAGCTGTTGCGGTTGCGGCTCCAGACCGGAAAGCGCAGGTCATAGCAAATCAGCGGGCAAATGCGGAAACCCTTCAGCTGCAAAGTCTTAATTGCGGTGCCCTGGGAATAATGGTTTTGTTCGTCTGCGAGGCGGAAGAGATGTCGTTTGTCATACGTGCTCACTGAACCATTTTGCTCGACACAGATGAACCGATTGAAAAAATCTGTCCCTTCCGAAATGATGACGCTGCCACATATGGCAGTATTTCGTTTTGCGGCAGTTTCTTTCATCCACATGACGGTTTCGCCGTCCATGGGTTCGGCCAGCGCAGGCGCGTCCATTGAGAAACCTGTAGTAAACATTTCCGGCAGGACGACAAGATCAGTGGGTCCCTCCAGGTTTTCGATGGCGGTTGCGAACTGTTCCCGATTCTTGCTCGCGTTCTGCCAATGAAGATCGGCCTGTACAATTGCAATGTTTAAAGTCGACATAGCCGTTCCGCCGCCTTTTCGAGCATGTCATCGTCTTTCGCGAAACAGAACCTCAGCTCTCGACTGCTTGGCACTTTCTCGCAGAATACCGAAACTGGTATCGAGGCAACTCCGATTTCCCGGGTCAATCTTTTGGCATAGGAAGTATCGTCTTCGTCAGTGATTTCGGAGTAGTCCAGGATCTGGAAGAACGTGCCTTTCGACGGTCGAAATATGAAACGCGAGTTCTTGATCAGGTCGCAAAATCGATCCCTTTTTTCTTCATAGAAAATAGGTAACGCTTTGTAATGTTCAGGCGTGCTCGCCATGTAGTCGCCAATGGCGTACTGAATTGGAGAAACGACGGCATAACATACCCATTGATGAATCTTTCGGAATTCGTTGGTCAGGGCCGGCGGCGCAACGCAGTAGCCGACCTTCCAGCCGGTCGCATGGTATGTTTTGCCAAACGACGAAATCACGAATGACCTTTCCCACAATTCGTCGTGCCTGATAAAACTCTGGTGTTCAGCCCCATCGAAAACGATGTGCTCGTAGACTTCGTCCGAGATCAGGTACACATTCGTGTTCCGCACCATTTCGGCAAGCCTGTCCAGGTCTTCAGACTCGAGAATCACACCGGACGGATTGTGAGGAAAGTTCAGAATGATGAGCCGCGTTCTTTCATTGATGGCGCTCTCCAACCGTTCCCAGTCAATGTGATAATCGGGATTGGCCTCGGTTTCGATCAACGGAATATGCACTGTTCGCCCGCCCGCCAACGTAACAGCCGGTTCATAAGAGTCAAATGCAGGATCGAAAATGATGACTTCGTCGCCTGGATGAACGGTTGCTTGAATTGCGCTGAACAATCCCTCTGTCGCTCCGTCGCACACGGTTACTTCGGTGTCCGGATCGACACTGCGCCCGTAAAGCATTGACACTTTGTCGGCGATCGACTGGCGCAACTTCGGCACGCCAACCATCGGTGCATACTGATTGCCATTGTTATTCAGGTAGTGAGTTACCAGGTCCAGTAGTGCCTGGTCAGGGTTAAAACTCGGAAAGCCCTGTGACAGGTTGATCGCCTTGTGCTCGTGCGCAAGGTTGCTCATTACTGCAAAAATAGTTGTGCCGGTTGTCGGCAACTTGCTGTTCATTGTTTGTCCGTTGCTAGCTAACAGGTGGAATTTGCCAGCCATCCGGCATGGGCCCCTGGTCCATGATCACCTCTCGATGATGGCTCCAGGTGAGGTGAATGGCCTCTGTGGTACCGATTCCGGCACCACGTGGATCGCCTCCCGGTCCAAACCAATGGTTCTGGGGAGCACCGGTTGTGCGCGCCCTTATACCGCAATAGGTTGTTCCGTTGACCGTCGCTCCAAGTACCGCATTCTGGAAGTCAACGTCCTTGCTCACCACAGCGGCGGTCAGATGATGTGACATGCGCTCCAGGATTTCGAGAACGATCGGCAATTCATCGTCGTTCCACGTAACGACAACCTGGAACGGGCCAAAGAGCTCAGTCGTGACCAGTTCGAAATGCTTGCCAGCCACTGCCTCGATCGGAACGCGGATTGCGGTGGCCTCCATTGCCCCGTAGCAGTCCGGAATAGAATGACCTTTGAGCGGTCTGCCGCCAAACAGTAACTCTGCTCCCGGGACAGCTAAAATGGCATCGATGTGTGCCTTCATCTGCTCATTGGTCCAGGTGAGTACCGGACCGAGTGACAGATCCGCGAGGCCTCGTCGTTCGGCGAGTTCTTTCAGTTTGGGAAGAAGGGAATCGGCCCAGTTGTCATGGGCAAAAATGATGCTTGTTGCAGAGCACTTCTGACCTGCAGCGTTATATGCATCTTCGTCACATTGCCATGCGACATAGTCGAGCCAGTCGGCGTGATAGTCCGGGCCGATAACTTTCCAGTCGAAACCGGCATCCTCGATTCTGACGGCGCCATTCATAACCCTTGACAGATGCTCGGCAACGCCACTTGACCCGGTAAATTGCACGAGTCGAATGTCGTCTCGCGCATCCTCGATTACCCGTCCCATCGCCGTTCCCCGGCAATGGACCATGTCGAGGTCATTCGGGTCCAGGCCCGCGTGTATCAGCAGGCGTACGAACTGTTCCAGGACGACGCTCACTTTCGTCTCCGGTTTGATCAGGGGGCGATTGCCCATGGCCAGAGCGCCTACCAGCTGTAATGCCGGAATTTCGAGCGGAAAATTGAAGGGTGCAATAATGACAACGGGGCCATAGGGCCAGCGATAGCCCCTTGACTCCTGGCCGTTATGGTTACCGGGGTTTGAGAATCCTCGGGCGAGAAAGCGAACACCATCACCGGCCAGGTTTTCGAGAAATACGCGGGTTACGACTGTTTCCCCGAGGCACTGATCCCAGCTCTTTGGCATCACTCGTTGCGTCAGCTTAGTGAAGTAATCTTCAATCGCGGGTTGCGCCAAAAGGGCGGCCGCACGTGCGCAAACCTGTCCGAGGTACACGTAACGATCGGGATTCTTTAGCGGATTATGCAGGCCGGATTTCGGGCAGCTCTGCAGACCCTTCACGTAGGGCGAAAAATCGCTTGTATGCGGTTCCTTGATAAATGTTTCACCATTCATCGGGTCGATCAGGTCGTCATAGCCACCATCGCCTTCGACCCATTGTCCACCGACGAGGTTTTGCAGGATTCCTGGATTGGCTGCCGTCATACCGTCGAATGGGTCGACAGTCGCAAACTCGGGCACTCGGGACATTCTTTTCTCCTGTTCTCACGTAACTTCGGCCGCCAATGGCGATCCGGGCAGATCGAGAGGATAGCAACCTTGACGGCCGATGTTGCAGCAGATTTTGTGTTCCACGGCCCGCGCGTTGAATCAGGCTGCCTATGAGGGGATAATCGCGGCCGGTCCGCGTCGGCTTCCCCGCGACGGCCACCCGTGAACCCCGTCAGGCCCGGAAGGGAGCAGCGGCAGCGGCGACGCCGGGTGCCGGGGAGTGGCTGGCGCGGGCCACTTCATTTTCA